>NZ_LDUL01000045.1:0-190442 GCF_001043615.1 Burkholderia sp. LK4 | reverse complement strand
GTTCAAGCGGGTGTCTCCATGGGGCGGTCGCCGTGGGCGGCGATCCGGTATCGCTGGAATTATAAGCACGCTTATTATAGATCCGCTTATCGCCGGGCCGCGAGCGATGGGGGCTGTCGGCTTGACCCTATAATTCCGGCATGGACAAGACCTACGAGAACCGGATCGGCTACCTGATTTCCGACGTGGCCCGCCTGAACGGGCGCCTGTTCGACCGGCGCGCGAAGCGCATCGGGCTGACGCGCGCGCAAAGCCGCGTGATCGCATACCTGACGTGGAAGGGCGAGATGAATCAGGCGCGGCTCGCCGAATGGCTCGAGATCGCGCCGATCTCGCTGACCCGGTTGCTCGACCGGATGGAAAGTTATGGCTGGATCGAGCGCGTCGCGAACGACGACGATCGCCGCGCATTCGTGATCCGGCTGACCGACAAGTCGCGCGAGATCTTTCCGCAGATGCTCGAAGTGGGTGACACCGTCGTCGACGACGGTTTGCGCGGCTTCACGCCCGACGAGCGCGATACGCTGGTGCGGCTGCTCGGGCGCGTGCGCCACAACCTGATCGACTGCGGCGGGGAGTGATGGGTGGCGTCATCCGGGGCGGCCGGATGAACGTGTTGACCGCAACGGGAATACCGGGTGGCCGTGCGCAGGCGTGCCACGTTGGCCCGTATGACGGCATGGGCGTGGACATTGCCTCGCCGTTGCGCCCGTACGGCGGCCCGACGCGGCCATCGCTCGGCTCGCGCGGGACAAAGCGCCCGGCAAACTTCGACGAAGCGCTTGTGCGGGCGTCGACGTCGGCTCCGTGGAGCCGACGCTACCCGTCACGGCTTCGGCAAGACGGTGTGCTCAACGGGGCAGTGCTGCCAGCGTGAACGCCGCCAGATAAAGTCCCACGCCGTACGACAGATGCGCGATGACACTGCGCCGGCGCGCGACGCCCGGGTGCGGCGTGCGCGACGCCGCGATGCCGAGGCCGAACGCGGGCTGCATCACGAAGAGCGGCGCGACCACGCTGGCGAGGCCGGCGACGAGCGCGGGGAGCGGTGTCGGAGTGCCGATCCATGCGGTGCCCGCGATCGCGACGGGCAGCGCCGCGAACGCGATGCCGATCGCGTAATGCGCGATCCAGCCGAGCGTGCGTTCACCCGGCACGGGCGGCGCGGCGGCGATCGACGCGTGCCGGAACCGGCCTTGCGTCATGTGACCGATCCAGCGGCCGACCAGCGCATGGTCGAGCGACGGAATGCCGAATGCACGCCGGCGAAACAGCGCCCACAGATCCATCACGAGCGTGGCGCCCGTGCCGATCGGCAACAGGTTGAGCACGACGTCGGGCAGGCTCATCGCGGACCACCGGCGCGGAGGGTGACGGCCGCGCGGCGCAGCGGGATACAGCGTGGTTTCGGCGGTTTCATGGCAGTCAGGGCTTGTCTTTGTGGAGTCGAGCGCCTATCTTGCAACTTCAAGTTCACTTGAGGTCAAGCATGAGTCGGCTGGACATTGCGGATGTGGCGCGGCGCTCGGGATTGCCCGCGTCGACGCTGCGCTACTACGAGGAAAAGGGGCTGATCGTCCCGATCGGCCGCCACGGGCTGCGGCGGCAATACGACGAGTCGGTGCTGGAGCGGCTGGCCCTGATCGCGCTGGGCCGCGAGGCCGGTTTTTCGCTCGACGACATCCTCGCGATGGTGGACACGGACGGCCTGCCTGCGATCGATCGCGCGAAGCTCGACAGCAAGGCCGACGAACTCGACCGCACGATCCGCCGTCTCGGCGCCGTGCGCGACGCGTTGAGGCACGCGGCCGTGTGCCCGGCGGCGAACCATCTCGAATGCCCGTCGTTCCAGAAGCTGCTGCGCATTGCCGCGCATCGCAATCCGGCGCGTCGCGCGAAGGCGGACGGCGCATAGGTGTAGCGCGCCCGCGCGATGTGCGGGTGGTATCAGCAGTCCGGCGGCGGGGTGGCGGCGCCGCCATTCCCGGCCGGAATTCGAAAACGAAAGCAGGAACAACGGGGTTGACGCGTGTCGTTATTGCTTGCGCCATTGCTGGTGCTTTATGTGCTTCCGGCCGCATATGCGGCATCGAAGGTCGGGCCGCACTACGGATTTCTCGCGGGGTGCGCGACGATGGCGGCCGTGCTGGCGGCGCAGACTGCCCTGCTGACGTGGGGAACTGCCTGGGTGAAGCGACGGCGCGGCGGCATCGGGCCGCCCGAGACGGTCGCGCGGGCCGTACCGGCCGACAGTCCGGACGACGAACCGGCTGACGACGCCGAAGACGCCGACGATGCTGGCGACGCGCCCGACGTAGTGCTTCGATACGGCGAGCATGCACGATTCAAGCAAGTGCTTCCGATGGCTGGCAACACGCGGCCCGACGTCGCGCGCCATTTCTACGACAACGCGAAGCGGACGATCGAATCGTATGTGGACGTCGAGACGGGGCACGGCGATTCGGGCGCGTCGATGGTGTCGATGGCTGAACTTGCCGTCGAGGATCGCGTGCCGGCCGCGCCACCTGACCAAACGCTGACCGCGTTCGTGTCGAACGACGGCGCATGGTCGGGGTTCCGCGTGGGCGACGACAGCTTCCGCTTCCGTCACGGCGCGATCACGAGATTGCGCCTCACGCGGGTGATACCGATACGCTGGAAGGGCGGCTACACGGTGACGTTGTGGTTCGACGTGCCGAACCGGAAAAGCGGCGCCGATTACGTGTCGTATTCGACCTGGTTCGATCTCGAGGTGGAATATTCCGGTCGCCGCACACGCGCGCTCACTCATGCCTGTCGCGAGATCGCGTCCGTGCTCGGCGTGGCGTTCGACGTCGACGAAACCTCCGACGACTGACTCAGCCCGCGTAGTACACGCGGCATTCCTGCTCGCGCCCGCGCACGATGCGCTTGCCGACGAGCGAGCCGACCGTTTCGGTGAAGACGGTGCGCTGGTGTTCGCGCTGCCCGGCGTCGTAGAAATAGAGCGAGACCCAGTCGGTCGGGCGGGAGGCCTCCGGCGTGCGCATCGCGGCAAGCAGGCACAGCGCCGTGAAATGCCAGCCGCCCTTGGTCATGTGCATCACGGGCGACGGCACGTAACCGTCCACGTTCAGGCGCCGGTGCGCGAGCGTCGGCAACACGCCGGCGGCGGCCTTGTTGCGGTACAGGCGGTCGATGTAGAGCAGCAGTTCGACGGGCGGCTCGGTGCCGGGGCCGGCGTCCTGCACGTGGCCCTGCCAGCGCCGGCGGCGGCTCAGCACGTCGTCGAGCGCGGTGCGGATGCCGGCTGCGCGCCGCGGGCCGACGCCCGAGATCGTTTCGAGCTGGCCGTTGCGGGCCGCGCGTTCGAGCTCCTCGAGCGTATCGATGTGAAGCAGGTCGTGAATGCGTAACGCGAGCGCGTGGCCGATACCCGGCACCGCTTCGAATGCGGAGGTGCGTACGGCGTCGCCGCACAGCCGGTCGAGCTGCCGCCAGCGCCCGGTCACCAGCAGCTCGGCAATCGCCTGGGCGACCCCCGTGCCGATCTCGGGCAACGTACCGAGCGCATCGACGCCGCCGGACTCGAACAGCGTGCGGATGTCGAGGTCGAGCGCCTCGACCGTCCCGGCCGACGCGCGGTACGCGGCGACCCGGTAAGGATTCGCGCCCTGGTCAGCCAGCCGTTGCGCCGCCTCGCGCAGGCAGGCCGCGATATGCCGGTTTTCCTCGTACGTTTGGCTGGCGCTCGTCTGCATCGCGAGGGACCCGGGGAAGCACAAACGGAATGGACACGGCGAACGATGCGCCGGTCGGCGTTTCATCATTGTCGCGACACGCGTTGAAGAAAACTTGACGCACGTCAATAGCAAACGTAGCACAGGTGCGAGGTGCACGGTCGTGCCGATCGGGGCACGACCGTGCGTCGCGTGATGCGGTCACGCGTCGAGAAACGACTGCGCGTTCTCGGCCTCGGCAGCCGTGCGCAACGCGGCGAGCGCCCGTTTCTCGATCTGGCGCACGCGTTCGCGCGACATGCCGGCATCGTGCGCGATCGCATCGTAGGTATCGGGCTCGGCGCCGCCGAGGCCGAACCGCCGGCGCAGCACGTCGGCCTCGGCCGGCGTGACCGACCGGAGCAGCGACCGCACACACTCGCGCATGCGCGTGTCGGCCAGTTGCTCGAACGGGCTGGCCGACGCCTGGTCCTCGATCAGCTCCACGAGGCCGGTGTCCGCGTCGGGCAGCGGCGCATCGAGCGACACGGGCTCGGCAGGCAGCGCGAGCACCGCGCGCAGCTTGTCCTCGTCGAGACCGGTTTCGGCCGCGAGTTCGGCCGGCGTCGCCCGGCGCCCCGTGCGCTGGTGAAAACGCAGTGCATGCCGTCGCACACGCTGGTACTGGTCGCCCACGTGCACGGGCACGCGGATTGTGCGAGCGCGATCCGCGACCGCGCGCGCGATCGCCTGGCGGATCCACCAGGTCGCATAGGTCGAGAACTTGAACCCGCGCCGGTATTCGAATTTCTCGATCGCGCGCATCAGGCCGAGGCTGCCGTCCTGCACGAGATCGGGCAGGTCGACGCCGCGGTTCATGTACTTGCGCGCGATCGACAGCACGAGCCGCAGGTTCGCCTCGAGCATCGCGCGCGTGGCGTCGCGCACTTTCTGCTGGCCGTCGGCGAGCGCTGCGGCGAGTGCCCGCCGCGCGACCGCGTCGAAGCAGGCGGCTTCGCCTGCTTCGGTGCCGTGCGGCGCGGACGCGAGCGTGCCCACCACGCGGCTCGCGTCGTCGACCGCCGGTGCGAGCCACGCGATCGAGCCGAGCAGGGCCGCCATGCGGTTACGCGCGTCGCGGTATTCGTCCGAACGGACGCCATGCGCGTGCAACGCGCCGCGCAGGGCCCCGACGGCCGCCTGCAGTGCGTCGTAGCTGGCCGGCGCGGGCGTGTCGGGGGCGTCGCCGTCGCCGTCGGCAGACCCGGCGCCGCCGGTCGTCGCCGTCGCGCGGTGACGCGCAAGCAGCGAGTCGACCGCCGCCGGATAGCCGGCGATCGCATGCAGGATCTGGTGACGGCCCGTCTCGAGTTCGCGGGCAAGCACGATTTCGCCTTCGCGCGTGAGCAGCGGCACCGCCTGCATGCGCCGCATGTAGAGCGCGAGCGGGTCGGTCGACGCGCTCGTGCCGCGTGCGAGGTCGCCGAGCATCGCGCGGCCTTCGTCGAGCGCATCGCGATCGACGTCGACCGGCGACGAACCGGCGAACGGCGCAGGCGCGGCCGGCTCGTCGAGCACGGCGATGCCGATGTCGGCGAGTGCGGCGCGCACGACGTCGAGCGCGTCGGGGCTGTCGCTTTCGGGCGGCAGCGCGTCGACGAGGTCGGCGTGGGTCAGATAACCCTGTTCGCCGGCGAGCGCCAGCAACTGGATAATCGGATCGAGCGGCGTGTCCGCCCGGGGAGTGGGGCGTGGCGTAGTCATGTCGATGGCGGCGTGAGCCGCGCTCCTGTCTGGGCGGGCCGAAGTCCGCCGGTTTCGGGCTGCCGGTTGCTCGCGAACCCCGTCCGCGCCGGCCAGCCTGACATCGTTCAAGTTGAGGGCATTTGCGCGAACTTCAACGCGAGCGCGGCAGACCTGCCAGCACGCGGCGTGCCTGCGCGCGCATAGGGTGCCGGAAACAAAAAGTAACCGATCATACCGGGCGGAAATCTGCAGGGGACGTAAGCTAGAGTCAGGCGCGCAGCCTGGCTGCGCAGCGCAGATTCCGCCGGAGCAAGAAATGACCCCGATTCCCGCCGCGAGGTGTGCGGTATTCGCGTTGACCACGCTGGCCCTCGGCGGCTGTTATTACACGAGTCCGTACGGTTATGCGCCGTATTACGCGCCGGCGCCAGCCACGCTGACGCAGCGCGAGATACCCGTCACGCCGGCTGCACCGGGTACCGCCGCACCGAGCCAGGGCTCGACGGCGGTCGCGCCGCCCGTGGCCGACCCGGCTCCCGTCTACGTCGCGCTGGCCTATCCGCCGCCGTATCCCTATCCGTATCCGTACTATGCCCCCGCGTATTACCCGGGCTGGTACGGCTGGGGAGCGCCGGCGATCTCGGTCGGCTTCTGGGGCGGCTGGGGCGGTGGCCACTGGCGCGGACGCGGCGGGGACTGGCATCGTCCGTGGGGCGGCGGCCACTGGGGAGGCGGCTGGGGCGGGCATCGGCACTGACCGGCGCGCGGCGGCACCGCGCGGGAGAGCATCATGAGGAATACGATTGTCCGAAGTCTGTACGCCGTCCTGCTCGGCCTCGCGGCCGCGCCGGGCGTCGCCGATGCGCAGAGCAGCGCCTACACGAACTCGCCGGCCGAACTGTTTGCGGGGCCGGCGCCCGACTATCCGGTGGTGGCGCAGATTCCGCCCGACACGGCGCTGGACGTCTTCGGCTGCCTGAGCGACTACTCGTGGTGCGACGTCGCGCTGCCGGGTGTGCGCGGCTGGATCGATGCGCAGTTGCTCGAGTATCCGTACCAGGGCAGCTACGTGCCGTTGCTCGAATACGGCGCGATCATCGGGGTTCCGGTGACGGGGTTCGCGATCGCCGCGTACTGGGATCGTTATTACCGGCACCGTCCGTGGTATCACGACCGCGATCGCTGGGCGCATCGTCCGGAACCGCGGCTCGGCCCCGGAGGCATGCCGCCGGGACAAGGCCGTCCGCAACCGGGCGGGCCGATGCAGGTTGCGCCGGGCGGCCCGCCGCCCGTGCACGACGCGCGGCCGTCGGCTGCACGCGGCGGCTGGAACGGCGCAATCCGCACACCGCCGCCGGCAGCACCGGCGCCTTCACCGATGCCGGGCGGGGCGGGCAACGCGCGTCCGGCTGGCCCGCCGCCGGCCGTGCTGCGCCCGCCGCCCGCGCCGGGTGGCGACGCGCGTCCGATGCCGCCGGCGGTGCACCAGGGAGGCGAGGGGCGTCCGATGCCGCCGCCGGTGCGTCAGGGAGGCGGGGGCGGCGGCGGTTATGCGCGGCCGCAAGGTGGTGGAAACGGTGGCGGTAACCACGGTGGTGGCGGAGGCGGTGGCCCCGAGGATTTCCGTCACTGATGTCGCCGGCGCCGGGGATTCCCGGGCGCCGGACGAAAAAAAGCCGCTCCGGAGAGCGGCTTCCACAGCGGCGCGGGCGGATTGTCCTGCCCCCAGTCCGAACGGCTGCGCGTGGCGGGCAGCCGGCGGTGCTGCTCGCGTCAGTCGTCGAGCAACGACAGGTCGCGCACGGCACCCTTGTCGGCGGACATGACCAGCTTCGCGTAGGCCTTCAGCGCCGCGGACACCTTGCGCGGACGCGGCTGCGCAGGCTTCCAGCCCTTCGCGTTCTGCTCTTCGCGGCGGCGCGCCAGCTCTTCGTCGGACACGAGTACGTTGATCGTGCGGTTCGGGATGTCGATGCGGATCTTGTCGCCGTCGCGCACGAGGCCGATCGCGCCGCCCGCCGCGGCTTCCGGCGAGCAGTGGCCGATCGACAGGCCCGACGTGCCGCCCGAGAAACGGCCGTCCGTCAGCAGCGCGCATGCCTTGCCGAGCCCCTTCGACTTGATGTAGCTGGTCGGGTAGAGCATCTCCTGCATGCCGGGGCCGCCTTTCGGGCCTTCGTAGCGGACGATCACGATATCGCCGGCCTTGACCTTGTCGTTGAGGATGTTCTCGACCGCTTCATCCTGCGATTCGGTCACGTGAGCCGAGCCTTCGAACACGTGGATGCTCTCGTCGACGCCGGCCGTCTTCACCACGCAACCGTCGAGCGCGATGTTGCCCGTCAGCACGGCGAGGCCGCCTTCCTTCGAGAACGCATGCTCGTACGAGCGGATGCAGCCTTCCGCGCGGTCGAGGTCGAGGCTCGGCCAGCGCGTGTCCTGGCTGAACGCGACCTGCGTCGGGATGCCGGCCGGGCCGGCCAGGTAGAACGTGCGGACCGCATCGTCCTGCGTGCGGACGATGTCCCACTGGTCGAGCGCATCCTTCAGCGACGGCGCGTGCACGGTCGGCACGTCGGTGTGCAGCTTGCCGGCGCGGTCGAGCTCGCCCAGGATCGCCATGATGCCGCCTGCGCGGTGCACGTCCTCGATGTGGTACTTGTTCGTGTTCGGCGCGACCTTGCACAGCTGCGGCACGACGCGCGACAGGCGGTCGATGTCCTTCATCGTGAAGTCGATGCCGGCTTCCTGCGCGATCGCCAGCAGGTGCAGGATCGTGTTGGTCGAACCGCCCATCGCGATGTCGAGCGTCATGGCGTTCTCGAACGCCTTGAAACCCACCGAGCGCGGCAGCACGCGTTCGTCGTCCTGCTCGTAGTGCTGGCGGGTGAGCTCGACGATCCGGCGGCCGGCGCGCTTGAACAGCTGCTCGCGATCGGCGTGCGTGGCCACCACCGTGCCGTTGCCGGGCAGCGACAGGCCGAGCGCTTCGGTCAGGCAGTTCATCGAGTTCGCGGTGAACATGCCCGAGCACGAACCGCAGGTCGGGCAGGCCGAGCGTTCGACTTCGGCGACGTCGGCGTCCGAATACGACGGATCGGCCGCGATCACCATCGCGTCGACGAGGTCGAGCTTTTTCAGTTCGACGGTCTTGGTGACCGGGTTCGCGAGGCGCGTCTTGCCGGCTTCCATCGGGCCGCCCGACACGAAGATCACCGGGATGTTCAGCCGCATCGCGGCCATCAGCATCCCCGGCGTGATCTTGTCGCAGTTCGAGATGCAGACCATCGCGTCCGCGCAGTGCGCGTTCACCATGTATTCGACCGAATCCGCGATGATGTCGCGGCTCGGCAGCGAATACAGCATGCCGTCATGGCCCATTGCGATGCCGTCGTCGACCGCGATCGTGTTGAATTCCTTCGCGACGCCGCCGGCAGCCTCGATCTCCCGCGCGACGAGCTGGCCGAGATCCTTCAGGTGCACGTGCCCGGGCACGAACTGGGTGAACGAGTTGACGACCGCGATGATCGGCTTCGAGAAATCGTCGTCTTTCATGCCGGTGGCGCGCCAGAGCGAGCGCGCACCCGCCATGTTGCGGCCGGCGGTGGAAGTTTTGGAACGGTAAGTGGGCATTGTCGTTGCTGAAGAAATATCGCGGGAAAAGGGTGGAGGCACGGGGAATAAGGGCCTCTCTCGCGCCCGTGCGAACAACCTCTTGAGCTGCGCCCTGGGCAAACCCGGCGATTATCCCACAGCCGCCGCGGGCGTGGCGCCCGCGGGGCCGGCAACCGGCGCCGCAGGCGTGCCCGGCGTAAAACGTGCCGGGGGCCGCGGAACGGCCGCGCGACCGGGCGGGGAGGTGCCGGGCCGCGCATCGATCGGTGATCGCCGCGCGATCCGGCCCCGTGCGCGGGCGATCAGTCGAGCAGCGTCAGGATCTCGTCGTACAGCGCCTTCGGAATCCGCACGCCGTTCGCGATGCTGCGCGCGCGGGCGTCGAAGCGCCGTTGCGACGGCAGCCGCGCGCCCTGCGCGACGATCGATTCGAACATCCGCTCGCCGCGCGCGAGCCCCGTGTCGAGATCGTCGCCGAGGAACACCTTCGGGTCGAAGGCGATCACGAGTTCGCCATGGCACGGCGTCGCGCCGACGCCTTCGTCGAAGTCCATCGACTCGCGGCTCGTCATGTCGCCGATCAGCGCGCCGCCGAGCAACTCGACCATCGCCGCGAGCGCCGATCCCTTGTGACCGCCGAACGTGCGCATCGCGCCCTGCAGCGCGGCCTTTGGATCGGTGGTCGGCCGGCCATCGGCGTCGATCGCCCATTCCGGGGGGATCGCCTTGCCTTGCTTCGCATGCAGCTCGATGTCGCCGCGTGCGATCGCGCTCGTCGCGAAGTCGAACACGAACGGCACGCCGCCCGGGCGCGGCCACGCGAACGCGATCGGGTTCGTGCCGAACACGGGCTCCCTGCCGCCTTCCGGCGCGACCCAGCTATGGCTCGGATTCATCGCGATGCCGACCAGCCCCTCGGCCGCGATCGCCTCGACTTCCGGCCACAACGCGGAGAAGTGGTAGCAATGGTTGATCGTCATCGCGGCGATGCCGTGCTGTTTCGCCATCTCGACGAGCACCGGCAGGCCCGTTTCGAAGCTCAGCAGCGAGAAGCCGCGATGCGCGTCGACCGCGACGATCGACGACGACAGCCGGCGCAGCGTCGGCACGGCTTGCGGATCGACCTTGCCCTTCTTCAGCGAACGCACGCAGACGAGCAGCCGGTACACGCCGTGCGAATGGCATTCGTCGCGCTGGCCCTGCGTGATCACGTTGGCGATGGCCCGGGCATGGGCGTCGGACATGCCGTGGTGCGTCAGCACGCGCAGCGCGAGCGCGTGGACTTCATCGAGCGACAGGACGACTTCGGCGGTTTGCTCAGACATGGTTCACCTCGCGCGGCGCGGGCACGCCGTCGATGCGTTGCGGCACGTTCAGCGGATTGCCGTTGCGGATCGCGTCCGGCAGCAACGCATCCGGCAGGTCCTGATACGACACGGGGCGCAGGAAGCGCTCGATCGCACGTGCGCCGACGGACGTCGTACGCGTGTCGGACGTCGCCGGGAACGGGCCGCCGTGCACCATCGCATGGCCGACCTCGACGCCCGTGCCGAAGCCGTTGACGAGAATGCGGCCGGCCTTGCGCTCGAGCGTCGGGCGCAGCGCGGCGAACAGCGCTGCGTCGTCGTCGGCGAGGTGCGCGGCGATCGTCAGCTGGCCTTCGAGCGACTTCAGCACGCGATGCAGCGTGTCGGCGTCCGCGCAGCGCACGATCAGCGAAGCGGGGCCGAACACTTCTTCGCGCAGTTCGGGGCGTGCGATGAAGGCGTCGGCCGACGTCGCGAACAGCGCCGCGCGGGCCTGGTAGCGACCGCCCTCGACGCCTTCCGCCAGTAGTTCGACCGCATCGTGCCCGCGCAGCGCCGCGACGCCTTGCGCGTAGCTCGCGTGGATGTGCGGTGTCAGCATCGTTTGCGCGGCTGCCGCGCGCACGGCATCGGCCGCCGCAGCTTCGAACGCGCGCAGCGCGGGCCCGTCGACCGCGAGCACGAGGCCCGGATTCGTGCAGAACTGGCCGGCGCCGAGCGTGAGCGATGCGACGAACTGCGGCGCGATCGTGTCGTGGCGCGCGTCGAGCGCGGCGGGAAACAGCAGCACGGGATTGATCGAGCTCATTTCCGCGTAGACGGGAATCGGCTCGGGGCGCGCGGCCGCGATGTGCATCAGCGCGACGCCGCCGCGGCGCGAGCCGGTGAAACCGACGGCCTTGATGCGCGGATCGGCGACGAGCGCCTGGCCGATCTCGCGCGATGCGTCGAACAGCAGCGAGAACACGCCGGCCGGCATCCCGCATTCGCGCGCGGCCTGCTGGATCGCGCGGCCGACGAGTTCCGACGTGCCGGGGTGCGCCGAATGCGCCTTGACGATCACCGGGCAGCCGGCCGCGAGCGCCGACGCCGTATCGCCGCCGGCGACCGAGAACGCGAGCGGGAAATTCGACGCGCCGAACACGGCGACGGGCCCGACCGCGACGTTGCGCAGGCGCAGGTCGACGCGCGGCAGCGGCTTGCGTTCGGGGCGCGCCGGATCGATCCGCGCGTCGAGAAAGCCGCCGTCGCGCACGAGCGACGCGAACAGCGCGAGCTGGCCGACCGTGCGGCCGCGCTCGCCTTCGATGCGCGCGCGCGGCAGGCCCGTTTCGACGACGCAGCGCTCGATCAGGTCGTCGCCGAGCGCCATGATGTGGCGGCCGATCGCGTCGAGAAACGCGGCCCGTGCTTCGAGCGACGTTTCGCGATAGATGTCGAACGCGTCGTCGGCGAGCGCGCAGGCCGTCTCCAGGTCGTGCAGGCTCGCGCCGCCGAAGGCGGGCTCGAGCCGTTCGCCGGTGGCGGCGGCGATCGCGTGGAGGGTGCCGTTCTGTCCGGCGACGGCGGACTGGCCGATCAGGAGCTGACCTGTGAGTTGCATGGTTTTCCTCGGAAAAAAGCAGGGGCCGGGCGTGGTGCGCCCGGCCGCAGGGATCATGGGAAATGGCGGGAGGGCGTCAGTCCTCGTCGTCGTCGAGCTGCAGCTTGTCGGCGCGCACGCCGGTGTTGGCGCCCCAGTAGTAGATGGCGAGCGCGACGGCCGCGACGACGACCGTGTCGTACGGATGCGCGAGCTGGCCGGTGCCGCCGAAGCCGCCGAGATACGACAGCACGATCATCGCGGCATAGAACGCGATCAGCCACGCGGACGAGCGCACCTGTTCGGCGAGGCTCAGGTGCGCGGTCGGCACCCAGCGCCGGCATGCGAGATAGATGACGAACATCACGATCTGCAGGCCCAGCAGCCAGGACACGGTGCTCCAGCCCGACCAGTAGACGATCAGCGCGGCGATCACGAACGATGCAGGGCCGGTGATGCCGAATGCCACCGCACGGAACGGCCGCGGCAGGTCGGGCGCGGTGCGGCGCAGTGCGGCAACCGAGACCGGCGCGACCGCATAACTCAGCACCAGCGCGGCGGACACGATGTTGATCAGCGCTTCCCACGACGGGAACGGCATCGTCCAGAAGATCGCGAGGCCGAACGTGAGCCACAGGCCCGCGCGCGGGATGCCCGACGCTTCGTCGACGCGCGTGAACACCTTGAAGAAGGTGCCCGTCTTCGCCCAGCCGTAGACGACGCGCGGCGTCGCGTTCATGTAGATGTTGCCGCAGCCGCTCGGCGAGATCATCGCGTCGGCGACGACCATCACCGCGAGCCAGCCGACGCCGAGTGCCAGCGCGATGTCGCGGTACGGCAGCGTGAACGCCTTGCTGATGTCGTGCCAGCCGCCGGCGAGCATCGCGGTGGGGATGCTGCCGATGAACGCGAGCTGCAGCAGCACGTAGATCAGCGTCGACAGCAGGATCGACAGGATCAGCGCGATCGGGATCGTGCGCTGCGGATTGCGCACCTCGCTCGCGACCGACACGATCGGCGTGAGCCCGAGGTACGCGAAGATGATGCCGCCGGCGGACACGGCCATCTCGATGCCCGGCATGCCGAACGGCGCGAAGCCGTGCACGGTCAGGTTCGCGGGTTTGAAGAACGTGAACAGCACGCCGATCACCGCGAGCGGCACGATGAACTTGAAGACGCTGATGATGTTGTTCGCCTTCGCGAACGTCTTCACGCTCGAATAGTTCAGGTAAAAGAAGAAGCACAGCAGCGCGGCCTGCACGAGCCAGCCGAGCGTGGTCGGGTCGCTCGATCCTTCGACCGTCAGGCCAGGAAACCACGCGGCCGCGTACTGGCGCGCGGCGACGACCTCGATCGCGATCAGGCTCGAAAAGGCGATCAACGTGATGAAGCCCATCAGGTAGCCGAGCAGCGGGCCGTGCGAGAACACCGGGTAGCGGACCACGCCGCCCGCGCGCGGCAGCGCGGCGCCGAGTTCGCAGTAGACGATGCCGAGCAGCAGCACCGCGAAGCCGCCGAGCAGCCACGAGAAAATGCCGGCCGGGCCCGCGATCGTCGAGACGTGACTCGCGGCGAACAGCCACCCCGAACCGAAAATGGCGCCGAGACCGATGAACGTGAGATCGGTCAGCGACAGCTGTTTCTTGAACTTGCCGTGACCCGCGTCGGGGTGCGCGGAACGGGAAAGCGGGACAGACGGGTGTGCGTTGCCTTGGCCTGGCATGGGCTTGTCTCCTGGGGGAATGGCGGTGCAGGCGTCGAATGCGCCGCGCTCCGACGGAGCAGCGGCGCACGCCTGCCGGCCGGCGTCGCCCGGTTCGAACGACCGGGGCGGGCCGCGGGCCGTTCACGCGCGGCGCAGGCGGGCGCCGGGGCGAACGGGCCCGCAGGCCATGCCGGACCGGAGACGGCGGCGCGCAGGGGGAAAGCCTGCAAGCCGCCGCTGGGGAAGTCGATCAGAGACCGACGTCGGGCAGCGCCGGGCGCGTTTCGAGCGCCTTCGCGACGATGGCCTTCACTTCCGCGAGCGTGTCGCCTTGCAGCGCGAGGCGCGGCGGGCGCGTGATCGCGCTGCCGCGGCCGACCAGCTCTTCGCACAGCTTGATGCACTGCACGAGGTCGGGGCGCGCGTCGAGGTGCAGCAGCGGCATGAACCAGCGGTACAGCGCGAGCGCTTCGTCGAAACGCTTTTGCTTCGCGAGGCGGAACAGCGTCTCGCCTTCCTTCGGGAACGCATTCGACATGCCCGACACCCAGCCTTCGGCGCCGACGGCGATGCTCTCGACCACGACGTCGTCGAGGCCCGCGAACAGCACGAAGCGATCGCCGACCGCGTTGCGCAGGTCGATGAAGCGGCGCGTATCGCCCGACGAATCCTTGAAGCAGACGATGTTCTCGCAATCCTGCAGCGCGATCAGCACGTCGGGCGTCACGTCGTTCTTGTAGATCGGCGGGTTGTTGTAGACCATCACCGGCAGGTCGGTGCTCGTCGCGACCGCGCGGAAGTGCGCGGCGGTTTCATGCGGCTTCGCCGAGTAGACGAGCGCGGGCATCACCATCACGCCGTCGACGCCGACGCGCTGCGCTTCACGCACCGTATTGCGCGCGAATTCGGTCGTGAATTCGGCGATGCCGGCGATCACCGGAATCTTGCCGCCTGCCGCGTCGCGGGCGGCCTCGATCACCTGGAGTTTCTCGCTCGTCGACAGCGACGTGTTCTCGCCGACCGTGCCGCAGACCACGAGGCCCGACACGCCGTCGTTCACCAGGTTCTTCACCACGCGGTGGGTGGCGTCGATGTCGAGGGAAAAATCCGGCTTGAACTGGGTGCTGACGGCCGGGAAAACCCCGGTCCATTGAATGGCTTTGCGGCTCACTGAAATCTCCTACGTTCGTATCGGTCGGCCGACGGGTGTGTCGGTGTGGCAACCAGTATCGCCGCGCAAATGCCCATCACGCTTGAGTCGTATCGCGGAGCAAAATGACGAAATCGGCACAGCGGCCGGCAGGGGCGCGAAGGGCGCCTCGCACTATGCCGATTTCGTCGTCGTCCTCATCGAAAAGCCACAAGCGGACGGACGCGCGACGGAGGAAGCTATGCTCCTTTCCCCACTTCGGACGGCTCATGATGAAGCGCATCCAGATCATCGATTCGCACACGGGCGGCGAACCCACTCGGCTCGTCGTGTCCGGCTTCCCCGCACTCGGCAGCGGCACGATGGCCGAGCGCCGCGACGTGCTCGCGCGCGAGCACGACCGCTACCGCACCGCATGCATCCTCGAGCCGCGCGGCAGCGACGTGCTGGTCGGCGCGCTGCTGTGCGAGCCCGTGTCGCCCGATGCGGCGGCCGGCGTGATCTTCTTCAACAATAGCGGCTATCTCGGGATGTGCGGGCACGGCACGATCGGCGTCGTGCGCACGCTCCACCATATGGGGCGCATCGCGCCCGGCGTGCACCGGATCGAAACGCCGGTCGGTACCGTCGAGGCGACGCTGCACGACGACCTGTCGGTCAGCGTGCGCAACGTGCCCGCGTATCGCCATGCGAAGGGCGTCGCGCTCGACGTGCCGGGTTACGGCCCCGTGAAGGGCGACATCGCGTGGGGCGGCAACTGGTTCTTCCTGATCAGCGACCACGGGCAGCGCGTCGCCGGCGACAACGTCGCGGCGCTCACCGCGTATGCGTCGGCCGTGCGCGAAGGGCTCGAACGCGCGGGCATCACCGGCGCGAACGGCGGCGAGATCGACCACATCGAGCTGTTCGCCGACGATCCCGAGCACGACAGCCGCAGCTTCGTGCTGTGCCCGGGCCTCGCGTACGACCGTTCGCCGTGCGGCACCGGCACGAGCGCGAAGCTCGCGTGCCTCGCGGCGGACGGCAAGCTCGCGCCGGGCGTCGTGTGGCGGCAGGCGAGCGTGATCGGCAGCGTGTTCCACGCGAGCTACGAAGAAGCCGACGGCGGGATCGTGCCGACGATCCGCGGCAGTGCGTACCTGAGCGCGGAAGCGACGCTCCTGATCGAGGAAGACGATCCATTCGGCTGGGGTATCGCGCCGTGAGCGACGCGAAGACGGATGTCGTCGTGATCGGCGCCGGCATCGTCGGCGCCGCGTGCGCGCACGAACTCGCGCAGCGCGGGCTGCGCGTGCTCGTCGTCGACGACGCGAGCGGCGGGGCGACCGGCGCGGGCATGGGGCACCTCGTCGCGATGGACGACAACGCGGCCGAACTCGCGCTGAGCCATTACTCGATCGAACTGTGGCGCGCGTTGAGCGGCGAGATGCCCGAAGGCTGCGCGTACCGCAACTGCGGCACGCTGTGGCTCGCGGCCGATGCGCACGAGATGGATCTCGCGCGCGCGAAGCAGGCGGCGCTCGCCGCGCACGGCGTGACCGGCGAACTGGTCGACGCGGCGGCGCTCGCGCAACTGGAGCCGATGTTGCGCGCGGGCCTCGGCGGTGCGCTGAAGATTCCAGGCGACGCGATCCTCTATGCGCCCGTCACCGCGAACTGGCTGCTGCAGCGCGCGCCGCGCATCACGCTGCGGCGCGACCGCGCCGTCGCGGTCGACGGCCCGAGCGTGACGCTCGCGAGCGGCGACACGCTGCGCGCGGAGCGGGTGGTCGTGGCGAACGGCGTTGCGGCGCGCACGCTGCTGCCCGAACTGCCGCTGCGCCCGAAAAAGGGCCATCTGCTGATTACCGACCGCTATCCGGGCCAGGTGTCGCACCAGCTCGTCGAGCTGGGTTATGCGGCGAGCGCGCATGCGAGCGACGGCACGTCGGTCGCGTTCAACGTGCAGCCGCGGCCGACCGGCCAGTTGCTGATCGGCTCGTCGCGCCAGTTCGACACCGAGGACGCGCAAGTCGAGCCGCCCGTGCTCGCGCGCATGCTGCGCCGCGCGGTGGGCTATCTGCCGGACCTGGCCGACCTGAACGGCATCCGTGCATGGACGGGGTTCCGTTCCGCGAGCCCCGACGGCCTGCCGCTGCTCGGCGAGCACCCGGCACGGCCGGGCGTGTGGCTCGCGGTCGGGCACGAAGGGCTCGGCGTGACGACCGCGCCGGGCAGCGCGCGGCTCGTCGCCGCGCTGATGGCCGGCGAGCGGCCGCCCATCGATATCGAACCGTATTTGCCGGGACGCTTCCTGACCGCGTCCCTTGTAGCCGGAGCGCTGACATGAAACGACCCCCACGCTCACTTCGTTCGCTGCCCCCCGAGGGGGCCGTCAGCCCCCTTGGGGCGGCCCGGCGGAGGCTGACATGAAACGACCCCCACGCTCACTTCGTTCGCTGCCCCCCGAGGGGGCCGTCAGCCTCCTTGGGGCGGCCCGGCGGAGGCTGACATGAAACGACCCCCACGCTCACTTCGTTCGCTGCCCCCCGAGGAGGCCGTCAGCCTCCTTGGGGCGGCCCCGCGGAGGCTGACATGATCATTCATCTGGACGGCCGCGCGCTGGCGGTGGCCGACGGCGTGACCGTCGCGGCCGCCATTGCGGCGAGCGGCGACGACACGACGCGCGTGTCGTGCACGGGCGCGGCGCGCGCGCCGTTTTGCGGGATGGGCATCTGCCAGGAGTGCAGGATGACAATCGACGGGCGGCGCCGGCTGGCTTGCCAGACGCTGTGCCGTGACGGGATGCAGGTGGAGCGCACGCGATGAAACAGGAACGACTGAGCGTCGACATCGCGATCGTCGGCGCGGGCCCGGCCGGGTCGTCGGCCGCGCGGGCCGCCGCACGAAGCGGTGCGACGGTGGCGATCGTCGACGACAACCCGCGCGCGGGCGGGCAGATCTGGCGACAGGGCGCAGCGGCCACGCCCGCGCCGGTCGCCACCGAGCGGCTCGCCGTATTGCGGCAGCCGAACGTCACGCATCTCGCGGCGACGCGCATCGTCGCCGAAACGCAGCCGAGCACGCTGCTGCTCGAAGACGACGAACGCGGGCTGCTGCTCGATTTCCGGACGCTGATTCTCTGCTGCGGCGCACGCGAACTGCTGCTGCCGTTTCCGGGCTGGACGCTGCCGGGCGTCACCGGTGCGGGCGGCCTGCAGGCGCTGGTCAAGTACGGCCTCGACGTGCGCGGGCAGCGCACGGTGATCGCGGGCAGCGGGCCGCTGCTGCTGGCGAGCGCGGCGACGGCCCGCCAGGCCGGTGCGCGCGTGTCGCACGTGCTCGAACAGGCAAGCTGGGGCGATGTGGCCGGCTTCGGCGCCGGGCTGTGGCGCTGGCCGTCGAAGCTCGCGCAGGCCGTGAAGCTCGTCACGGCTGCGTACCGGGCCGATGCGCACGTCGTCGAGGCGTTCGGCGACAAGCGGCTCGAGCGCGTGCGGATCCGGCACGGCGACCGCGAGTTCGACGTCGACTGCGACCGGCTCGCGTGCGGTTTCGGCCTCGTGCCGAATACGGTGCTGCCGAGCCATCTCGGCTGCCGGATCGACAACGGCGCGGTAGCGGTCGATGCGCACCAGCGTACGAGCCGCGACGGGGTGTTGGCGGCCGGCGAGTGCACGGGTGTCGGCGGCAGCGAACTGGCGATGGTCGAAGGCGAGATTGCCGGCCATGCGGCAACCGGGCAGACGGCGCCGCTGGCGGCGCTCGTCGAGCGGCGCGCGCACTGGCAGGCGTTCGCGGACGCCGTGCGCGAGCGGTTTGCGATCCGCGAACCGATCCGCCGGCTGGCGCGGCCCGATACGCTGCTGTGTCGCTGCGAAGACGTGCGTTTCGAGGCAGTCGCGCAAGCGCCGGGCTGGACGGCCGCGAAACTGCAGTCGCGTTGCGGGATGGGCGCATGCCAGGGCCGCGTGTGCGGTGCGGCTGCGCAGGCACTGTTCGGCTGGACGCCGCCGGTACCGCGCACGCCGCTCGTGCCCGCGCGGGTCGGTACGCTGATGCTGGACGGCACGGCCTCCTGCGACGGCGCGTGACGCATCGCGGAATTACGGAATCGCAACATCGCAACATCGCAACATCGCAACATCGCAACATCGCAACATCGCAACATCGCAACATCGCGGCCCGGTTGACACCGGGCCGCGTCATTCATTCCGTCGTCACTTTCTCCCATCCGCCCACCTGCGGCGCGGCACAGGCGCGCAGGCACTCGATCGTCGCGGCCACCGCCGCGCGATTCGCACTGTCGGGGTGCCAGTACATCGACACCGCGCCCTGGCCTTCGAGCTGCATCGGCAGGATCCGGATCGCGTTCAATTGCGCGAAGCGCTGCGCGGCACGATACGACGCGACACCGAGCAGGTCGCTGTTGTTCAGCAGCGTGAGGTTGAGGATCGACGAATTCGATTCGACACAGTGGGGCGGCCGAACGCGGCCGGCGGCCGTCAGCGCGGTCTCGAGCGCGTTGTGCACGGGCGTGCCCGACGGCCACACGATCCACGAACAGGCGAGCACGTCGTCCCAGCCGACCGACGCCGCACCGGCGAGCGCGTGACCGGGCCGCGCGACGAACACGACCGGATCGACATACAGCGCTTCGGCATGCAGCAGCGGATCGACGGATGTCGAACCCGAGCGGCCCACGACGATGTCCAGTTCGCTGCGCGCGAGCTGCGGCATCAGCTGGTTCATCGTGCTCTCGGTGAGCCGCACCTGCGCGCGCGGCATCCGTTTGAGCAGTTGCGATACCGCGAGCGGCACCGTGTCGGCCGCCGCGACGCCTGACGTGCCGATCGTCACGAGGCCGCTGCCGCCTTCCCGCAGCGCGGCCATGTCGTCGCGCGCGACGTCGAGCTGCGCTTCGACGCGACGCGCATGCTCGATCAGCGCTTCGCCGTAGGAGGTCGGCCGCAGCCCGCGCGCATGCCGTTCGAACAGCGGCAGCCCGACGTCCTCTTCCAGTTCCTTCAGCCATTTCGACAGCGCGGGCTGCGTGGTCGCGAGCGCCACCGCCGACTGGCTCAGATTGCCGGTGCCGGCAAGGCTCAACAGTACCTGCAGATGCCGCAGTCGCAGCCGGTGGGTCCAGTCCATCGCATGCCTCGTCGCTAGAAGGTATATCCAGAATGATATGGATTAGATGATTTGACCATTTTACTGGGTATGTCTGGGTCGAATATAAATCTGCTGACGGACTGCAGTACGGTCCCCGACCCGACATAGCGCCGACGCCGATCGGCCGACTCCAGGAGACATCATGACGACCCACCCGGACGCGTCGCGCGCCGCCTACTACGCACGGATCGCCGAGCAACGCCTCGCACCGCTGTGGGAATCGCTGCACAACCTCGTGCCGAAAACCCCGCAGCCGGCCGCGCAGGCCGCGATCTGGAAGTACGCGCAGGTGCGCGATCTCGTGATGCAGGCCGGCAGCGTGATCAGCGCGGAAGAAGCCGTGCGCCGCGTGCTGGTGCTGGAGAACCCCGGGCTGCCCGGCAAGTCGAGCATGACGCCGAGCCTGTACGCGGGGCTGCAGTTGATCCTGCCCGGCGAGATCGCGCCAAGCCACCGGCATACGCAGTCGGCGCTGCGCTTCATCGTCGAAGGGCGCGGCGCGTGGACGGCCGTGAACGGCGAGCGCACGACGATGCATCCGGGCGACTTCATCATCACGCCGTCGTGGGCCTGGCACGACCACGGCAACCCGTCGGAGGAAGCGGGCGGCGAGCCGGTCGTGTGGCTCGACGGGCTCGACATTCCGCTCGTCGCGCACCTCGACGCGGGCTTCGCGGAGAACTACCCGGAAGCCGTGCAGCCCGTGAATCGCCCGGAAGGCGACAGCCTCGCCCGCTTCGGTCACAACATGGTGCCGGTGCGGCATCGCGCGAGCGATCCGACGTCGCCGGTGTTCAGTTATCCGTACGCACGCACCCGCGAGGCGCTCGACGTGCTGTACCGGAACGGCGAACTCGATGCGTGGGACGGCGTGAAGCTGCGTTATGTGAATCCCGCGACGGGCGGCTGGCCGATGCCGACGATCGCCACCTTCATGCAGTTCCTGCCCGCCGGTTTCGACGGCCGCACGTACCGCAGCACCGACGCGACGATCTACTGCGTCGTCGAGGGCAGCGGCACCGCGTTCATCGGCGGCAACGCATTCGAATTCGAGCCGCACGACATCTTCGTCGTGCCGTCGTGGGCGCCGGTGCGGCTGTCGGCGTCGTCCGACAGCGTGCTGTTCAGCTATTCCGACCGGCCCGTGCTGTCCGCGCTGAACCTGCTGCGCGAAGCGCGCGACTGACGCCGGCAGCGTTCAAGGATTCCGTTTTCCGCGCGCCGCCGGCGCGGCGCGACCCCTTCACTCATGTTTACGCTGGAGCCATTGATGACTTTCGTTTTTCCGCCCGAAGCGCCCGTGGCGCTCCCCGTCGCCGGCAGCGATGCCCGGTTCGCGGTACGCCGCGTCTATTGTGTCGGCCGCAACTACGCGGCCCACGCGCGTGAAATGGGCTTCGATCCCGATCGCGAGCCGCCGTTCTTCTTCTGCAAGCCGGCCGATTCGATCGTGCCGGTCGCGTACGGCGAAACGCTCGATCTCGCGTATCCGTCGCAGACGCAGAACTATCACTACGAAGCCGAACTCGTCGCGGTGATCGGCAAGGGCGGTTCGGACATTCCGCTCGAGCACGCACTCGACCATGTGTGGGGCTATGCGGTCGGCCTCGACATGACGCGTCGCGACCTGCAGATGAAGATGCGCGAAATGGGCCGGCCGTGGGAGATCGGCAAGGCGTTCGACCGCTCGGCGCCGATCGGCCCCGTGCATCCGGCGAGCGACGTCGGCCATTTCGAACAGGGCGGCCTGTGGCTGACCGTCAACGGCACGACGAAGCAGAAAAGCGACGTGTCGCACCTGATCTGGTCGGTCGCGGAAACGGTGGCCGACCTGTCGAAGTTCTTCCGCCTCGAACCGGGCGACGTGATCTTCACGGGCACGCCGGAAGGTGTCGGCGCGGTGGTCGCGGGCGACGTGATGAAGGTCGGCGTCGAGCGGCTCGGCGAACTGGCCGTGCGCGTGGTCTGACGCATCTTCCCCGAAAGGCGACATCGTGCAACTGCATAGCTTCTTCAACAGTTCGACCTCCTACCGGGTGCGCATCGCGCTCGCGCTGAAAGGGCTGCCCTACGACACGCTGCCGGTGAACATCCGCACCGGCGAGCATCGCGACGCGGCCTACGTCGCGAACGTGAACCCGTCCGCAGCGGTGCCGGCGCTGGTCGACGGCGATTTCGGTCTCGGCCAGTCGCTCGCGATCGTCGATTACCTCGACCAGATCCAGCCGACGCCGCGACTGATTCCGCTCGAACTGCGACATCGTGCGCGCGTGCTGGAACTCGCGGCGCTGATCGCCTGCGACATTCATCCGGTCAACAACCTGCGCGTGCTGCGCTATCTCGACAGCGAGCTGAAGGTCACGCCGCAGCAGAAGACTGCGTGGTACCGGCACTGGGTCGCGGAAGGGATGGCCGGCGTCGAGCGGCTGCTCGCGCGCGCGGACGAGGGCCCGTGGTGCTTCGGCGACGCGCCGACGCTGGCCGACGTGTGCCTCGTGCCGCAGGTCGCGAACGCGCTGCGGATGGATTGCGACCTGAGCGCGTATCCCCGCAGCCTCGCGGTGTACGAATACGCACGGCACGAGCCGGCGTTCGACGCGGCGCAGCCGCAGCGGCAACCGGATTACGTCGCGTAACACGAAGCAGGAGACAAAGATGGGCGAGACACAAGACAACGGCCGGCGCGTGCTGGTGATCGGCGGCGGCATCGGCGGGCTCGCGGCAGCGCTCGCGCTCGCACGCCAGGGCATCCGCGTGAAGCTGCTCGAACAGGCGGAGCAGATCGGCGAGATCGGCGCGGGGATTCAGCTCGCGGCGAACGCGTTCAACGCGCTCGATGCGCTGGGTGTCGGCGAGGCCGCGCGCAGCCGGGCCGTGTTCACCGACTGGCTGCAACTGATGGATGCGGTCGATGCGCGCGAGGTTGCACGCATCGATACGGGCGCCGCGTACCGCGAGCGCTTCGGCAATCCGTATGCGGTGATTCATCGAGCGGACATTCACCTGTCGATCTACGAGGCGGTCAAGGACCATCCGCTGATCGAGTTCCGGACGAGCACGCAGGTGTGCGGGTTCGAGCAGGACGGCAACGGCGTGACCGTGACCGACCAGCACGGCGAACGTTATCGCGCCGATGCGGTGATCGGCTGCGACGGCGTGAAATCCGCGATCCGCCAGGCGCTGATCGGCGATGCGCATCGCGTGACGGGCCACGTCGTGTATCGCGCGGTGGTCGACGTCGACAACATGCCGAAGGATCTGCAGATCAATGCGCCGGTCGTGTGGGCCGGCCCGCATTGCCATCTCGTCCACTATCCGCTGCGCGGCGGGCGGCAGTACAACCTCGTCGTCACGTTCCACAGCCGCGAGCAGGAAACCTGGGGCGTGCGCGAGGGCAGCAAGGAAGAGGTGCTGTCGTACTTCGACGGCATTCATCCGCTGCCGAAGCAGATGCTCGACCGGCCGACGTCGTGGAAGCGCTGGGCGACCGCGGACCGCGATCCGGTCGAGCGCTGGAGCGAGGGCCGCGCGACGGTGCTCGGCGACGCCGCGCACCCGATGACGCAATACATTGCGCAGGGCGCGTGCCAGGCGCTCGAGGACGCGGTGACGCTCGGCGCGGCCGTCGCTCAGGCCGACGGCGATTTCGAGGCCGCGTTCGCGCTGTACGAACGCGTGCGGATTCCGCGCACCGCGCGCGTGCTGTATTCGGCGCGCGAGATGGGGCGGATCTATCACGCGAAGGGCGTCGAGCGGCTGGTGCGCAACGGGCTTTGGGTCGGCCGTACGCAGGCGCAGTTCTACGACGCGCTCGACTGGCTGCACGGCTGGCGCGCGGAGGACTGCCTGACGCCGGCTGCGTGACGCAGCTCGGCGAGCCCGATTCCGGCGGCGCGCAATTCAACGACACGACGCGCGACCGCCTTCCTGGAGGAGACATCACCATGACCGATACGCTGTCCATCGACGTCAGCGAATGGATCGACCGGCATCGCGTTGCGCCGTTTCAGGCCGCGATCGTCGTCCTGTGCTTCCTGATCGTCGCGATCGACGGTTTCGATACCGCTTCGATCGGTTTCATCGCCCCCGTCATCCGCGCGGAATGGGGCCTGTCGCCCGCGCAGCTCGCCCCGGTGTTCGGCGCGGGGCTCGCGGGGCTGATGGCCGGCGCGCTCTTGTTCGGGCCGTTCGGCGACCGGTTCGGCCGCAAGCGCCTGCTGCTCGCATGCGTCGCGTGCTTCGGCATCGCGAGTGCCGCGTCGGCGAGCGCGGGCGGCCTGACCGAGCTGATCGCGTGGCGTTTCGTGACCGGGCTCGGGCTCGGCGGCGCGATGCCCAATGCGATCACGCTGACGTCCGAGTACTGCCCGGCCCGGCGCCGTTCGCTGCTGGTGACGACGATGTTCTGCGGCTTCACGATCGGCTCCGCGCTCGGCGGGCTCGCGGCCGCTGCGCTGATCGAGCACCACGGCTGGCGCGCGGTGCTCGTCGTCGGCGGCGCGGCGCCGCTGCTGCTCCTGCCGGTGCTCGCGTGGCGGCTCCCGGAATCGGTGCGCTATCTCGTCAATCGACATGCGCCTTCCGCGCGGATCGCAGCGATGCTGGGCCGCATCGCGCCGGATCCCCGGCTTGCGAACGCGTCGTTCACCGCGCCCGCCGGCAAGCCGGCCGGATCGCCGCTTGGCCGCCTGTTCGGCCCCGACCTGTTGCGCG
This sequence comes from Burkholderia sp. LK4, assembly GCF_001043615.1. NCBI lineage: Bacteria > Pseudomonadati > Pseudomonadota > Betaproteobacteria > Burkholderiales > Burkholderiaceae > Burkholderia > Burkholderia sp. LK4. The sequence continues at coordinate 165,772 of NZ_LDUL01000045.1, read as the reverse complement.
GCACGCTGCTGCTGTGGCTCACGTTCTTCATGAGCCTGCTGGTCATCTACCTGCTGTCCAGCTGGCTGCCGACGCTGCTGCGCACGACCGGCGCGACGCTGCGGACGGCCGCGCACGTGACCGCGATGTTCCAGGTCGGCGGCACGCTCGGCGCGATCGTCCTCGGCTGGCTGATGGACCGTTTCGACCCGCATCGCGTCCTGGCCTGCAGCTACGCGGCGGCCGGCGTGTTCGTCGCGGCGATCGGCGTGGTTGCCGCGTCGCCGTGGGATGCCGCGCTCGCCGTGTTCGCGGCCGGTTTCTGCGTGTCGGGTTCACAGGTCGGCGCCAATGCGCTGTCGGCCGCGTTCTATCCGACCGAGTGCCGCACCACCGGTGTGAGCTGGGCGAACGGGATCGGCCGCGGCGGCTCGGTCGTCGGATCGATGGCGGGCGGTGCGATGCTGGCGATGGGCGTGCCGTTGTCGACCGCGTTTGCGGTCGTCGCGGCTCCGTGCGTGATCGCGGCGATCGCGGTGCTCGCGCTCGGCGCGGTTCGTGCTGGTGCGGCGCGCGTGCCCGCCGCGAAGACGATGGCGGGCGAGCGCGCCTGAGCAAAGGAGGGCGCAAGGCCACCCATCGGCAGACAGGGAGATGCAACATTATATAAATCAATATAATATTGATTTTTTAATTGTCTCCCAGTGCCGATGAACGACGATCTTTCCGCCGGGTTTCCGGAACCCGACCAGATGCGCGCGGCCGCCGAATCGGCCTGCGCGCTGCTCAAGGTGCTGTCGAATCCCGACCGGTTGATGCTGCTCTGCGAGCTGTCCCAGGGTGAGCGCTGCGTGAGCGATCTCGAGGCAGCGCTGGACATCCGTCAGCCGACGCTGTCCCAGCAGCTCGGCGTGTTGCGCGACAACGCGCTGGTCCGCACGCGCCGCGACGGCAAGAACATCCACTACTCGCTCGACAGCCCCGCCGCGATCGCGGTGATGGGCGTGCTGTACGAACAGTTCTGCGGCCCGGCCGCGAAGGGGCGGCGCGATGCAGCTTGATGCGCTTCATTTCACGCCGTGGCTGTCGCTGGCCGGCGGCGTGCTGATCGGGCTCGCCGCCGCGTGGCTCGTCGCGTTCAACGGCCGGATTGCGGGCATCAGCGGCATCGTCGGCGGCTTGCTCACGGCACGCGCCGGCGAGCGCGGCTGGCGCGCCGCGTTCGTCGCCGGGCTGGTCGCGGCACCGCTTGCAATGCGCGTCGCAGGGAACAGCCTGACGCCGCAGGTCGATGCGGGCTGGTTCGAACTGGTGGCGGCCGGGCTGCTGGTCGGAATCGGCACGCGGTACGCGGGGGGCTGCACGAGCGGTCACGGCGTGTGCGGGATGTCGCGGGGCGCGCTGCGTTCGGTGGTCGCGACGGCGGTCTTCATGGTCGCGGGCTTCGCGACCGTATTCGTGCGACGGCACGTGCTGGGAGGCTGACATGCAGGCAGGATTCGCGTTTCTGGCGGGGCTGCTGTTCGGCATCGGCCTCATTGTGTCGGGCATGGCCAATCCGCAGAAGGTGCTCGGCTTTCTCGACCTGGCGGGCCGCTGGGATCCATCGCTCGCGTTCGTGATGGCCGGCGCGACAGGGGTGGCCGTGTTCGCGTTCGCATGGGCGAAGCGCCGGACGCGGTCATGGCTCGGCCTGCCGATGCAGTTGCCGGCCCTGCGGGCGATCACCGTGCGCCTGGTTGCCGGAAGTGCCGTGTTCGGCATCGGCTGGGGGATCGCCGGGTTCTGCCCGGGGCCCGCGATCGTGTCGATCGGCTTCGGGTCGGCGAAGGGGATCGCGTTCGTCGTCGCGATGCTGGCCGGGATGGCGATATTCGAGTGGTTCGAACGGCGCAGAAGCGTGCGGTGATGCGGTGACCGCCGCATGCGAGAGGCGCGCTGCGGCGGTTGCGCCGGTGGTCAAGGTCGGTCGATCCGCATGAGCACGGCCCTACCGGGTCGCGCCGGATCTCCATCGGCTGATGCGGCGCGGCGTGACGCTCCTCCATGACACCACGGCAGGTTTCCATTTCACGAGTGCTCGTGTACACGATGGCCGCCGCGCATCCTCCCGGACAACCGGCGCAGGATCGCGCGCCATGCCACGAGCCAGTCGCTCCGGCTTGCCGGTTCCACGACGGCCATGCTGACCGCGCCCACGCCACCGGCCGACAGCGCCACGTGGCCGGCCGTCTCGAGCGTCAGGCATTCCCCTTCGTCGAGCAAGCGGCGGATGTGCTGTGGCGCGTCGGGCAGCCAGTCGAGCCTGCCGTGGCGCAGCGTGACCGCAAGCGCGCCGTCCAGCACGATCAACTGGCTGCCCTTGTCGAACCACGCAAAGTGGCTTTGCCCGGCGTCGAGCCGGATGTGATGCGTTCGCATGGCGATTCCCTTTCGCGATTGCGCGGCCTCGCGACGGCGAGGCGACAGCGTGCAGTCAGGTTAGGGAAACGGGCACCGGCACGACAGATTCAGGGGACGGGAATCTGTTGCGGTGCAGACGACGATTTTGCGCCGCTGTATCGGTGGGTTTCCCTGGAATCTGTATCTGGCGTGCCATCGGCCGCGCGGGCACGATCGCCTGCATGACGCCTTTCGCCGATTCATCCCGCCCACCGTTGCCGATGGACGGCGAGCCGCTTTACGAACGGCTCGCCGAGCATTACCGCCGCATCATCTCGGCCGGCACGCTGTCGCCCGGCGACCGGATGCCGTCGGTGCGGGCGTTCATGGCACAGCACGGCGTGAGTCTGTCGACCGCGATTCAGGCGTTCCGGCGGCTCGAGGATACGGGCTGGTGCGAGGCGAAGCCGCGCTCCGGCTACTTCGTGCGGCGCCGCGCGGCAGTCGCGCTCGAAACGCTGCCGGAAAGCGACGGGCCGCCGCTGAGCGTCGAGCCGCCGTTCGCGGGCCTGCACGAGCGCGTGTCGCGTGTGATCGACCGCGCCAACGCGACGCCCGATGCGCTGAATCTCGGCGGCGCGTCCGCGCTGGCCACGCTGTATCCGGCCGAGCGCCTGCAGGCGCTCGCGATCCGGTTGTTGCGGCGCAAGCCCACCTTGCTGACCGATGCAGGGCCCGTCGGCGGATCGCCCGAGTTCCGGCAGACGATGGCCAAGCGCGCGTTGTCTTATGGCGTGACGTTGACGCCGGACGACGTGATGTCGACGAGCGGCGGCGTCGATGCCGTGAATCTCGCGTTGCGTGCGGTCGCGCGCCCCGGCGACACGATCGCGATCGAATCGCCAGCGTTCTTCGGCCTGATCCAGTTGCTCGAAAGCCTCGGCTTGCGCGCACTCGAAATCCCGGCCAGCCCGACGACCGGCCTGTCGATCGAGGCGCTCGAAGTGGCGCTGACCGCGTATCCGGACATTCGCGCCGTGGTGGTCGTGCCGAACCTGCAGAACCCGCTCGGCTGCGTGATGCCCGACGGGCGCAAGGCCGCGCTCGTCTCGCTCTGTTCGCGCCACGGCGTGGCCGTGATCGAGGACGAGCCTTATCGCGAACTCGTCGAGGCGCCCCAATCGGTCAAGCCGGTCAAGGCATGGGATCGCGACGGCACGGTGATCTACTGCCCGTCGTTCAACAAGGTGCTGGCCCCCGGGATGCGGCTCGGCTGGATAAGCGCGGGGCGCTGGCACGCGCGCGTGAAGATGCTGAAATTCGCGCACAGCCGGCACAACGCCGCGTTGCTGCAGGCCGTTGCGGCCGAATTCGTCGGTTCGGGCGCGTTCGATCGCCACCTGCGCCGGTTCCGCGAACAGTTGCGCGTGCAGCGCGACGTGACGATCGACGCGATCGCACGGCATTTCCCGGCCGGAACCCGGATGAACCAGCCGCCGGGCGGGATGCTGCTGTGGATCGCGTTGCCGGACGGCGTGCGCTCCGAGGCGCTGTTCGACGCCGCGCTGGCGCACGGGGTCAGGATCGCGCCCGGGGCGATCTTCTCGAATTCCGACCGCTTCGACGGTTATATCCGGCTTGCTTGCACGCGCGTGTTCGATGCAGCGCACGAAGCGGCGTTCGAAACGCTCGGCCGCCTCGTACGGGAAGCCATGGCGGCCAGATAAGCGCGGTGGCCGCCGGCCGGGCTTGCGAAACCGCAATTGCACTGGCCTTCCGGGCCATTGACGCGGCCAGCCGCCGCCATTTCATCGGCTGGCCGAGTGTGTGGCGAGGTGCTGGCGGATCAGCGACAGGTAACGATCGCCGACCGAGAAATCGCGCGCGGCGCGCGGCCGTTCGGCCTGGCGCAACGTGGCCGGTGCGCTCATGCCCAGATAACGGCAAACGGCGGACGGGAAGGGCTTGCGCGTATGCCCGAGCTGGCGAGCCGCGCGCTCGACGCGGGCGTCGCCGACCTGGGCGCGGAGCCATGCCAGCACTTGGCGATCGGCGTCGTTGACGATACGAACTAGTTGTTCCATCACGCACCTCACTGTTCATAAATACAGTACTGTAAATATAACCAGTGTTGGGGGCGACCGCAAGCGGGTGCGTATGCGGCTGGCCGTTCGGCCAGGATCAGCGAGCCGGCGCGGCGATGCGCGTGACCCGGGCAACAGCGGCCGCAGGGGCGACCAGGGCAGCGGGCGCCGCGGACGCGGTGCCCTCCGTATAGCGCGCGTCGGTCAGCGTGCCGAGGAACGCGACGATGTCGTCGATCTCCGCGTCGGTCAGCGCGGGCGGCGTGCCGGGCCGGCGGTTCATCGGCGTCGAGTTGACGTTGATGTTGCCGCGATAGGCGGCCGGCACATCGTCGAACGCTCCGGCCCCGTGATACCAGAAGCCCGGGTCGGTCGAGCGCGTGTTGTAGAACGCGACCGCGTCGCGCAGCGTCGTGAACACGCCGTTGTGCATGAACGTCTGCTTGAGCGCGACGTTGCGCAGCCCCGGTGTGCGCAGGTAGCCGCACCATTGCGTCGGCTCGGGCCAGCGCAGCCGCCGGGCGGTGTCGCACAGCCCGTTGTCGAAATGACGCGGATCGCGGTTCGCCGGCAGCGCACGGTTGCGCGGCACCGCGATCGCGTCGTAGCCGAAATCGGTGAAGAGCGAACGTTCCGGTCGGCTCGACGTCTCCGACAGCGTGTGGCAGCTCATGCAGTTGCCCTTGTCCGGATTCCGGAACAGCGCGAGGCCGCGCATCTCGGCCGGCGCGAGCGGCTTGCGCGTGCGCAGGAACGCGTCGAAACGCGACGTGAACGGCGCCATTTCGTCGCTCTGCAGATAGGCCTCGACGGCCAGGCCCAGCGCCCGCACCAGTTGCCCGGGATCGCGCCGCACCGACGCGCCGAAGCGCACGGCGAGATCGGGCGCGAGTTCGGTTGCGTCGACCTTGCGCAGCAGCGCGGCCGGCGACCGGTTGTTCATCTCGTTCGGATCGAACAGCGGCCCGCGGATCTGCTCGGCGAGCGTATCCGCGCGGCCGTCGCTGAACAGGCCGCCGAACGGCGACGGTGCGGGCGCGTCGTCGTCCTGGTAGAAGTGGCGGCGCGGCACGTAGCGCACATAGAGCAGCGACGGCGCGTTGCGCCGGCTGAAACGCCCGGGACGGCTGCCTTCCGGCACACCGGGCCCCGCGAGCGAGGCGGCGGACAGCGTCGGTGCAAACGCGCGGCCCGGGTCGTGGCAGCCCGCGCACGACATGCCGCGCGGCTCGGACAGCCGTGAATCGAAGAAGATCCGGCGGCCGAGCGCGACGAGTGTCGGGTCGGGGGCGAAGCGCGCGGTCGCCGCATCGATCTTGCCCGTCACCTGCGGCGTGCCGTTGCCGATCGTGTCGACGACTCGCGACGGCGGCGCACCGGGAAGCAGGACGGTTTCGGCCGGCGCGGCGTGCGCCGCGAGCGTCAGGCCCGCGAGCACGGCAGCGGCCAGCGTGCGCAGCGTTTGCCGGCCGCGCGCATGGCGGCCGTCACGTCGAACTCCTTCACTCACGGCGCGATGAACCCCGTCTTGTCGCAGGCGAGCGTCGTGCCCGACTGGTTGCACGACGCGAGCAGCTTGCCGGCCGCCGAATACGCGTGGAAGACCCAGCCGGTCGCCGGGGCGGCCCGGCGTTCCATGATCAGGAAGCCGAAGCTGTTGTTGTGCGACAGCCGCTCGATCACGGCGCCCGGTGCCGGTGTCAGGCCGGCCGGGAACGGGTCGGGCAGCGCGACGTCGAGATTGTCGCCGCCGTTGCCGGACACGATCGTCGCCGGGTGCCCGGACGAGAAGTTGATCGCCTGGAAATCGTGCACGTGCCCGTGCAGTGCCACGTGCACGCCGGGCGGGTAGTACGCCTGGGCGTTGAGGCTCGCCATCACCGACTGCAGCGCGAGGTTGCCCGGCGCGGGCGTGCTGCCGGCGATCGGCGCGAACGCGAGGATCGGATGGTGGTTCGTGAAGATCGTCGTCGTCATGCCGGCCTTCGACGCGAGCGCGGCGACCGTCTGGAACTGCTTCTGGTAGATGCCGAACTGCGCGTCGGTCGTCTTGAGCGGCGTGCGGCCGACCTTCGCGGTGTCGAACACGATCACCTGCGAGCCGCCGCCGAGCGATACCGCATAGGGTTCCGAATAGTTCGCGTTGTTGTCGTTGGCCGGATCGTCGCACGAGCGCGCGGCCGAGTACGGGCGCGGATCGAGGAAGCGGAACCAGCCCTGGCCCGCGCGCGCGCATTCCTCGTGGTTGCCGCGCACGACGACCCACGGGGCCTTCGCGAGCAACGGCGCGGCCGGGCGGAACAGGTCGGCCTGCCACGTATCCCAGCCGTAGCCCCACGGGCTGTCCTTGCAGCCGGCGATGTCCGGCGGGCATGCGTTTTCGCGGTAGTGGTAGTCGCCGATGTGCATCACCAGGTCGGGCGACAGCTTCGCGACGCTGGCCGCGATCGTGTCGAGCGGCCAGACCGTCGCGTCGTTGCACGCCTGCCATGCGTTGTCGGCTTTCTTCATGCGGCAGCCGGTGTCGGCGATGATCGCGACGCGTTGCGGCTGCGCCTTCGGCAGCGGCAGCGTGCGGCCCGCGACGCTCGCCGCCTGCGCACCGGCCGGCAGCGTCGCCTCGCAGACGGACACCGGGAAGCTCGACGGCTTCGAATCGGACGGATCGCTGGCGGTCGGCCGCTGGGCGATGGTCGCGGCGCCCGCGCGCAGGGACATGCGCGACAGCTTGCCGTCGACGCTCAGTTGCGGGCACAACGGATCGCCGGTGGAAGCGGGGGCGTAGTTCGTGATGACGCGCGCGATCGCCTGGTTCGTATCGCCGATCTCGACCCATGCGGCCTGGACGTTGGCCGACGCACTCGCCGGATCGTCCGGCGAATCGATGTGGTTCGAGCACGCGGACAGCGCGGCGAAAGCAACAAGGGGAGCGCAGCGGACGAGCAGCGCGCGCGGGAGGAGTCGTCGCATGGGAGGCACCGTGGGAAAGTCGTCAACGATACGCAGCGCGAATGTAAGAAATGTGAAAACTACGGCGCGTAACGGGAACTCGCACGCCGGCAGGGCGTCGCCGTTGCGGCGGCAAGTCGCAGCCGGGAGGGGCTTGACTTCAAGCCGGCTTGAAGCAGCAGAGTGCGAGGCACGATCAATGAACCAGAAGGGGAATCGACGATGGAAACCAGACGGCCCAATGACGAACAATCCGCGCTTTGGAACGGCCCGTCGGGCCGCGCCTGGGTCGAGACACAGGCGCTGATCGACCGGATGTTCGAGCCTTTGGAGCGATTGCTCGTGGAGGCGGTTGCCACGTCGTCCGCGCGCAGCGTGCTCGACGTCGGCTGCGGCACGGGCGCGGTCACGGTTGCGATCGCGCGGCGGCTCGGCGCGCATGCGCAATGCACGGGCATCGATATCTCGGCGCGGATGATCGACGCCGCGCAGGCGCGTGCCGAACGCAGCGGCGTCCACGCCCGCTTCGTGCGTGCCGACGTGCAGACGCACGCGTTCGAGCCCGCGAGCGTCGACCTGATCGTGTCGCGCCTCGGCGTGATGTTCTTCGACGATCCGGTTCGCGCGTTCGCGAATCTGCGCCATGCGGCGCGGCCGGATGCGCGGATGCGGTTCGTCGCATGGCGCAGCGCGGCAGACAATCCGTTCATGACGATCGCCGAGCGGGCCGCGGCGCCGTTGCTGCCGAACCTGCCCGCACGGCGGCCCGGCGCGCCGGGGCAGTTCGGGTTCGGCGACCGGCAGCGGATCGCGTCGGTGCTGGCGGACAGCGGCTGGGCGGACGTGGCGATCGAGCCGGTCGAACTGGCGTGCGCGCTGCCAGCGTCCGCGCTGGACGACTACATCACCCGGCTGGGCCCGGTCGGGCTGGCGTTGCTGGAAGTGGACGACGCAACGCGGCGGCGCGTGGTCGATACGATGCGTGCCGCGTTCGAGCCTTACGTCGACGGCGCGGATGTGCGCTTCGACGCGGCTTGCTGGCTCGTGACGGCGCGTGCACCGTCCGCGTGACGCGCTGCGGCAAGGAAGCGGATCGGGGAAGGGGCGGCCGCTTCGTCCCGCGCGTCGTCGTTCGCGCGGGACGTGGCCGGGCCGCACGACATACGCGCGTCAGCGTCGCCGCGCGCGCAGCATCAGCCACGCGCAACCGCCGGCGACCAATGCGAGACCGAGCAGGACGGCCTCGACACCGAGCGCGAACCCGGGCGGCATGTCCCCGGTGTCCGGCATCGGCGACAGGTTGATGCCCATCGCGACGGCGCCGCCGGCGAGCAGCGCCGCGCAGACGATCCAGTAGACCTTGCCGCGCGGCGCCGCGGCGCGGATCCGCCACAGCGCGATGCCGGCTCCGCCGAGATAGAGCACGGCGAGCGTGCCGAGCGCGATGACGTCGGAGGTGCGGCTTTGCAGGAGCCCGGTCATCGTGCGGCTCCGTCGGGTGTGGCAGGCCGCCGCGGCGCAGTAAAGACGGCGGGCAGGTTCATTCGGCCTCCGTCGCATGCCCCGGCGCGCGGCTCAGCAGATGCGTGCGCTTGTCGGCCGCGAGCGACACGTAGCGTTCGTACTGGCGCAACACGTCGGCAATCACTTCGTCGCCGCGCAGGTATTCGACGTCGTAGCCGAGCCGCCCGTCCTCGAAGAACGTGACGATCCCGTACACGTGGGCTCGTGCCGCTTCCGGCCCGGCCGTCTCGCGCACGAGGAACGCGGCCGCGGATTTCACCGTCACGCGCACGCCGTACACGAAATCGCGGTGGTCGGCGGTCGGCACGGTGAGGCGCACGGCGTCGTCGCTGTCGCGCTGCACGTGCGCATCGACGCCGCCCGCGCGCAACTCGTCGGCGACTTTGCGCAACGCCGGCTCGACCGTTTCGGCGACGAACTGGCGTGCTTCGGCTTCGGTCGTCTGCCGCAGGATGTGCGTCAGGCGGTGGCGCCAGTGCTGGCCGGTCCAGAAGCTCGTCGCGGGCGCGACGTCCTGCGAATAGTGCACGCGGTCGGCCGCGAGCCCGCGCCACAGCCCGTAGCAGAGCGCGATCATGATGATCGCGACCGGCAGCGCGGCGATCAGCGTCATCGCCTGCAATGCGCCGAGCCCGCCTGCGACGAGCAACACCGCGGCCGTCACGCCGAGCAGCAAGGCCCAGAACAACCGTTGCCAGACGGGCGAGTGCGCGTGGCCGCGCGTCGCGATCTGGTCGATCACGAACGCGCCCGAATCGGCGGACGTGACGAAGAACACCGCGATCAGCACGATCGCGGCGATCGACAGCAGTTGCGACAGCGGCAGGAAATCGAAGAAGCGGAACAGCAGCGCGTCGACATTGGTGGCCGTCTGCGCGAGCGCGCCGGCCGCGCCATGCGTATCGAGCCAGATCGCGCTGTTGCCGAACACGGTCATCCACACGAGGTTGAACGCGGTCGGCACGAGCAGCACGCCGATCACGAACTGGCGGATCGTGCGACCGCGCGAGATGCGTGCGATGAACATGCCGACGAACGGCGACCACGACACCCACCATGCCCAGTAGAGGATCGTCCAGCCGCCGAACCAGCCTTCCTCGCGCGGCGACGCGTACGCGTACGTGCGGAACGACAGGTCGACGAGGCTCGACAGGTACTGGCCGATGTTGTCGCCGAGCGCGCGCAACAGGAACGCCGTCGGGCCCGTGACGGCGACGAACGCGAGCAGCAGGAACGCGAGCAGCAGGTTCAGTTCGGACAGCCGTCGCACACCCTTGTCGAGGCCGCTCGCGGCCGACAGCCCCGCGAGGATCACGACGAGCGCGACGAGCCCGATGCGAAACGCACTGCTGCCCGTATCCCAGCCGGCGACCGTATGCAGGCCCGCGCTGATCTGCATGACTCCGTAGCCGAGCGTGGTTGCGATGCCGGCGACCGTGCCGACCAGCGCGAACGCGTCGACCGTGTGGCCGATCCAGCCGTTGATACGCTCGCGCAGCACCGGATACAGTCCCGAGCGGAGCGTCAGCGGCAGGTTGTAGCGGAAGCCGAAGTACGCGAGCACGAGCCCCATCAGCCCGTAGATCGCCCACGCGTGGAAGCCCCAGTGGAAGAAGGTCATCAGCATCGCCTCGCGGGCGGCGGCGGGCGTGCCGGGGTCGACGGTCGGCGGCTTCAGGAAGTGCTGCATCGGCTCGCCGACGCCGAAGTACATGAGGCCGATGCCCATGCCGGCCGCGAACAGCATCGCCGTCCATGACACGAAGCTGAATTCGGGTTCGGCATCGTCGGGGCCGAGCCGGATGTTGCCGAAGTCGCTCGCGGCGATCAGCACGAGAAACACGAGGAAGCCGGTGACGGCGAGCACGTAGAACCAGTCGAAGCGCGCGACGACCCATTGCTGGCCGGCGGAGAACAGCGCGCCGGCTTCGCTCGGGAGCAGCGCACACACGACGAGCAGTGCGCCGATGACTGCGAGCGCGGGCAGGACGACCTGCGGCTTGAATGTCGTGCGGGGCGAGGGGCGGGAATCTGGCATGGCTGGCATCCAGTTGTGGGCGCAACGAGGCGCGACGCCGCCCGGCGCGCGTGTCGCGCGTCGGACCCTGATACGGCGTGCGTCGAGTGTACCGCGGTGTCAGGACTGCAAGAAGGGGTATGCAGGATGGGTGAACCTGACGAATTGTAAGGTATCGAGGGGATCGAGAAAACCCGTGCAGTTTGCGCGGTGCGCGGACGGGGTGCTGAAAACGCCCCGCGGCGGCCGCGTATCGGATGCCCGGACAGCACGCGAGGCATCGGCGAAATACGTGTCGCCCGGGGCAGGGGCAGCGCGCCGAAGGCGCTGCCGCGATGGCTCAGAACGTGACGGCGATGCCGGCCATGCCGACGAACTGGCCGTGCGTCGTCGAAGGCGTGAGCTGCTGCGAATCGCCGACGATCGGCGCCGCGTCGATCACGTGGCCGGCACCTTGCGCACCTAGCGTCCGGCCGCTCGAATGCGTGTACGCCTGCAGCGCATAGAGCGTCGTGCGCTTCGACAGGCTGTACGACTCCTTCAGCGAATACTGCTGGTAGCGGGCCGCGCTGTCGATGCCGTTCGCCTTCGACGCGAGCGTGTACGCGAACGCGCCGGCCACCGAGAATGCCGGCGTGAAGCGGTATGCGGCGAGCGCGCCGTAGGTGTTGAATACGGCCGTGTCCGTGAACGCGGAGCCGTTGCCGGGCAGATACTTCACGTTCGAATAGTTGACGCCCATCGTCAGGTTGCCGAGCGTATAGTTGCCGGCCGCCGCGACCTGCTCGACGGCCTTCGCGGTCAGGTAGCCCTGGTTCAGCACGGACACCGCGAAGCTGCCCGACGCGGCGGTCGCCGGATTCAGGAAGCCTGCCGACGAGCCCGAGCTGTTGATGCGCAGGTAGCCGGCCGCGACGCCGATCGGCCCGTTCGCATAACGCAGTGCGGCGCTGAACGTGTTGCCCTTGCCGGTCGCGCCGGCAATGCCGCCGAATGCGTACATCGCGCTCGCGGTCAGTCCGGCGAAGGTCGGCGACGTATAGGTAACCGAATTGTTCACGCGGATCGTCGTGTCGAGGCCGTCGATGTCGCCCGGGTGCGCGCCCGTCGCACCGGTCAGCCAGCTGCTCGATGCATACGGGCCGACGAACAGGAAGTAGGGCGTGTACTGGCGGCCGGCCGTCATCGTGCCGTAGCGATCGTTGCGCAGGCCGACGAAGGCCTGGCGATTGAATATCAGGCCGGCGGCGGATTGCGCGCCGTTGTTCAGGTTGAAGCCGGACTGCAGGTCGAAGATCGCATGCGTGCCGCCGCCCAGATCCTCGTCGCCGCGCAGCCCGAACTTCGACGCATACAGGTTGCCGTCGCGCATGTAGAGGTTCGAATGGCCCTGCTGGTTGTTCACGTACGCGAGCGAATCGTCGACGACGCCGTACAGCGTCACGCTGCTCTGCGCATGGGCAGCGGTCGCGCCGAGCGACGCGGTCGACAAAATCAGGATTGCATAGCGGTTGACGGGTGCTTTCATTGTCGATCTCCAGATCTGTTCATCTTTTCAAGGTGGGCGGGAGGCTCGGTCGCCTCCTCTGTGGCGGGCGGCGGGCCGCATGAACGGCCCGCCCGATCGGGTTTGCTTCAGTGGTCGAAGGCGACGACGATGCGGCGCCATGTACCGCTTTGCGCATCCTGTTCGATGCGGGCGCCGCGCACGGCGACCGCGCCTTGCACCGACGCGGGCAGCAGGATCTCGACGCGGTCGGCCGGGCGTGCCGGGCGGCCGTCCCAGCGCACCGACACGCCGAGCACGCCCGACGCCTCGCGGCCGGTTTCGACGCGCCACAGCCCGTATTCGCCGTCGCGCCATGCTTCCGTCTCGCCGTCGTCCTCGATGCATTCGCCGTACGCGACGCCGTCCTCGATGCGCGGTGCGACGAGGAAGCCGCGCATATCGGCGCGCGCACCGAAATGCTGTTCCGCGACGTTCAGCGGCAGCACGCGGCCCTCGCGCAGCAGCATCACCGGCGTGTCGAGCGGGGCGGGCAGCGTCACGCTCGCGCCGCCGTCGAACGACCGCGCGCTCGCACAGCACATCCAGCGCGCGCCCGACGGCAGGTAGACGGTGCGCTCCGTCAGGCCCGGATCGACGACCGGCGCGACGAGCAGCGCGTCGCCGAGCATCATGTCGTCGCATGCGTCGTAGCAGCGCGCGTCGCCGGGGAAATCGGCGAAGGTCGGCCGCAGCACGGGCTCGTAGCGCGTCGTCGACAGCCACAGCAGGTGATAGAGGTAGGGCAGCAGCCGGTAGCGCTGCTTGATCAGCGAGGCGACCTTTGCGGTGATCTCCGGGTACATCCACGGTACGTTGACGGTGCCGTCGTCGTTCCACGAATGGATACTGAAGCGCGGCATGAAGAGGCCGAACTGCACCCAGCGCAGCAGCAGTTCGGGCGAAGGCGCGGGCCCGGAGAAGCCGCCGATGTCGTGGCCGATGTTCGACACGCCCGACAGCGCGAGCCCGAGGCCCATCTTCAGGTTGTAGCGCAGCGTTTCCCACGACGTGTAGTTGTCGCCGGACCAGGTCTGTACATAACGCTGCATGCCGGCACCGCCGGAGCGCGACACGAGGAACGGCCGCTGCGCCGGTGCATGCGCGCGCTGCGCTTCGCACGACGCGCGCATCATCAGCATCGTCTGCAGCACCTTCGCCTCGCGCGCGGGAAACGGCTGGCCGAAGCCGTGCGCGATCGCGTCGGGCGACCAGATCTCGTATTCGTTGTTGTCGTTCCAGGTCGACTCGATCCCGTATTCGAGCAGCGCCGACGTGACCTGCTCGCGCCACCAGCGGTACGCGTCCGGCTGCGTGAAGTCGAGATACGCGCCGACCTCGTCCCAGAACTGCACCCAGGCCGGCTCGCCGGACGCCGAGCGGATCAGCAGCCCGCGCGTTGCCGCGTCTTCGAAGGCGGGATGGTCGCGCAGCAGGCACGGCTTGATGTTCGCGCACAGGCGGATGCCGTGGTCGCGGTAATGCTGCACGAAGCCCTTCGCGTCGGGAAACTTGTCGCGGTTCCAGTTGAACACGTAGCGCTTCGCGCCGATCGACGTATAGCCCGACGACAGGTGGAACGAATCGCACAGGATGTCGTGCGTGTCGCACTGTTCGACGAACTGGTTCATCTGCTGCTGCGCGTCCGGCGCATCGGTGTAGCTCATCGTCGAGCCCGAGTAGCCGAGCCCCCATTTCGGGTTGCGCGCGGGGCGCCCCGTGAGCCACGTGAAGCGCCGCGCGGCCGCGAGCGGCGTGTCGGGCGACGCGATGAAGTAGTAGTCGAGATCGCCATGCTCGGCGACGAAGTAGCGGTACGGGCCGTGATAGTTGTCGAGCTCGCGGCCCATGTCGAACGTGCAATCCGACAGCGTGTCGTAGAACAGCCCGAACCCCTGGCACGCATCGGGCGACCACGTGATGTAGAACGGGATGTGCTTGTACAGCGGGTCCGTGTGCTTCGCGCTGTAGCCCATCGCGTCGATGTTGCGCATCTCGAAGCGCGCGCCGGTGCGGTCGAGCTCGCCCGCGCGTTCGCCGAGGCCGAATACCTTGTCGCCGCGCTCGCGGGCGACATAGTGATAGGCGCGGTCGTCCCACCAGCCGAAGTTGTACGCCTGCGTCGAGCGGTCGGCGAGTGCGATGCGCCACGCGCCGTCGGCGCCGCGCATCGACCACGTGCAGTGGCCGCCGTGCCGGCGCACGGCGAGCCGGATCTGCTCGGTTTCGATGTGCAGGCCGTCGTCGTCTTCGGCGAGCGAAAAGGCGGGCAGTGCGAAGCCATCGAGGTCGAGGCGGTCGCGCCCTTCGAGCGGCACGTCGTCGAGGCCCGGCGCGATCGTCCACGTGCGCGGGGTGCGCGCCGTCGCGTCGGGCAGCACGCGTACCCGCACGATGTCGTCCTCGAGCACGAAGATCTCGAGGGTCGCGCCCGTATCGGACGCGAGCAGCACACGGTTCGCGTGCTGGCCGGCGACGCGGAACACGGGCGGATGAAGAAGCGAAGTCATGAGTGCGATTCCTGTTAAGGGCGACGGTCAGGCGTGCCGTGCGAGCAGGCGTTCCTGCTTCGACTGCCCGCGGATCAGCACCGCGAGCAGCGTGACACCGATGATGTCGAACAGGCCGAGGCACGCGAACAGCGGCGCGTAGCCGATCTTGTCGGCGAGCGCGCCGACCAGCAGCGAGAAACCGAGCCCGCCGATCCACGCGGCCATCCCGGCGAAGCCGCTCGCGGTGCCGACTTCCTCGGAATCGAACACGTCGGCCGACAGCGTGTTGACGAGCGCGGAGATCATCTGGTGCGCGAAGCCGCCGACGCAGAACAGCGCGATGGCCGTGTACGGCGACGACACGAGCCCGATCATCGCGGGCCCGAGCATCAGCACCGCGCCGAGCGCGACGCCGGCGACGCGCGACCACACCAGCGGCAGCCTGAACCGCTTCGCGAGATACGGCGACAGGTAACCGCCCGCGATGCCGCCGGCGTCGGCCGCGAGAAACGGCATCCACGCGAAGATCGCGATCTGCGTGAGCGGCATGTGGCGCTCGGTCGCGAGGTACAGCGGAATCCAGAAGCTGAAGGTCTGCCACGCAGGCTCGGCGAAGAAACGCGGCAGCGCGATGGCCCAGAAGCGCCGCGCGGTGACGACGTCGCGAATGCGGCGCTTCGACACGGGCGGCATCGTCGCCTGGCCGTCGCGGATCAGCGCGCGCTCCTGCGGCGTGATGCGCGGATGGTCGGCGGGCGACCGGTATTGCGTGTACCAGAGCGCCGCCCACAGGAAACCGAGCGCGCCGGTGGCCATGAACGCGGCCTGCCAGCCGAACCGCATCGACAGGAACACGACGAGCGGCGGCGCGATCGCGGCGCCGAGCGACGTGCCCGCGTTGAAATAGCCGACCGCGACGGATTTTTCGCGATCGGGAAACCATTCCGCAACCGCCTTCATCCCCGACGGAATCGCGGCGGCTTCGAACAGGCCCAGGAGGCCGCGCAGGATGCCGAGCGACAGCCAGCCCGATGCGAAGCCGTGCGCGACGCCGACCACCGACCACAGCATCGCGAACAGCGCGAACCCGAGCCGCAGGCCGATCAGGTCGACGATGAATCCGCATACCGGCTGCATGATCGTGTAGCCGATCTGGAACGCGCCGACGATGTACGAGTACTGCTGCGTGGAGATCGCGAACACCTGCTTGAGTTCGGGCGCGAGCACCGCGAGGGAATTCCGTGCGAGGTAGTTGAGGATCGTGCCGAGACATACGAGCACGATGATCCACCAGCGCAACGCCTTGACTGTCTTCACTGCTGTCTCCTGTCGGGCAGGGCCGGCGCGCGGCGCCGGACCGATCCATGACGACCATCCGTTGAGGATGGCCTGTTTCGCTTTATTTGTACGATGTCCGATCTTGATGGGCGCCAGCTTTCCCGGTTTGGCGCGGAATGATGGCATTCAAGCGAACACTTCGCCGTCATCGAAGTCCGAAGTTATCTGACGACTGATCATTTTCGAACATCCTATGTTCGAATTCGAATCCGGTCAACGCGAAATTGCATTCGAACGAACTTGCTCGGGGTTTTCCCGATGGGCGGGCGCAGGCGGCGTACGCGCAGACCTGCGGCAATCACATGCCAAAGGCCCGTGCGGCGGGGCTGTGCGGGCATCGGGCGATCGCGGGTCGCGGGAACGGAACGTGACAACGCTGATGAAAATTTATTTCTTTTCGCGACATGGATTGTGTAAATTCATTTCCATCATTCTTTCAACGACCCTTCGCATGACGTCTCTCTCTCCGCACGATGCCAGTCACGACGAACCCGCGATCGCCGAACGGATCGCGTCGGCGATGCCGTTGATGACGCCGATCCATCGGCGCATGGGCGAGTTCGTGCTCGCGAATCCGTTCCGCGCGGCGACGATGCGTATCGACGAACTCGCGCAGGCCGTGAATGCGTCGATCGCGACCGCGAACCGTTTCGCGAAGGCGCTCGGTTTCGACGGCTATCCGGCGATGCGCGCGGCGCTCGTGCGCGGCTTCGAGGCGACGCTCGGGCCGGTCGAGCGGTTGCGTTCCGCGCAGGAGCAGGAGTCCGGGGTACGCGGTGCCGCATGGATCGACGCGGTATTCGACCAGGCCGTCGCGAACATCGAGAACACGCGCGCGCAACTGGACGCGGCCGATGTCGAGGCCGCGGTCGAGGCGATCGTCGGCGCGCGGCGCGTGCTGATCCTCGGCGCGGGGTCGAGCGCGTTCCTCACCGGGCTGATGGAGCACGGGCTGTCCGTCTGCCACGACAACGTGCAGTCGCTCGCGCTGCTCGGCGGCCCGTCGCACGCGGCTCGGCGGCTCTATACGGCCGACTCGCGCGATCTCGTGATCGCGCTCGCGTTTCCGCGCTACGTGAAGGACACGATCGAACTGGCCCGCCGCGCGGCGGCGCGCGGTGCACGCGTACTCGGTATCTCCGACGGCCCGCAATCGCCGCTGGCGCCGATCGCGTCGCTCAACCTGTACGTCAAGGCCGAACGGCGCTTCGCGGCCACGTCGGAAGCAGCCGTGCTCACGATGATCGAGGCGCTGATCGACGCGGTCGCGCTGCGCACGCACCGGTCCGCGAAATCCGCCGCCGAGATGACCGAATTCCTGCTGCCGTGGCTCATGCAGCCGCAAGCGACACAGCCGGCCGCCAACCCTTCTTCCCACCGTCCGAAAAAAACATGACTTCACCCGCGATCGTTGCGATTCACGGCGGCGCAGGCACGATCCTGCGCGATGCGATGGATTCCGACACCGAACGTCAGTACCGCGCCGAACTGACCGCGATCCTGACGGCCGCCCAGCAGGTGCTGGCCGACGGCGGCAGCGCGCTCGACGCCGTCACCGTCGCGGTGCGGATGCTCGAGGACTGTCCGTTGTTCAACGCCGGGCGCGGTGCCGTCTATACGGCCGAAGGCAAGCACGAACTCGACGCGGCGGTCATGGATGGCGCGACGCTCGGCGCGGGTGCGATCTGCTGCGCGACGCGCGTGCGCAATCCGGTGCTCGCCGCGCGGCGCGTGATGGAGGCGAGCGAACACGTGCTGTTCGCCGGCGCGGGGGCCGATGCGTTCGCGGCCGCACAGGGGCTCGAACTCGCGGAGCCCGGCTATTTCGACACCGAAGCGCGTCACGCGCAGTGGGTCAAGGCGCGCACGGCAGCCGGCGCGATGCTCGACCATGACGCGGCGACGTTCGCGTTCGGCAAATCACAGTCGCAGCCGCAGCCGGCCGAGCCGCTCGATCCGGATCGCAAGCACGGCACGGTCGGCGCGGTCGCGTGCGACCGGTACGGCCACATCGCGGCGGCGACGTCGACGGGCGGCATCACGAACAAGCAGCCGGGGCGTGTCGGCGATTCGCCGATCATCGGCGCAGGCTGCTATGCGGACGATGCGACCTGCGCGGTGTCGGCGACGGGCACCGGCGAGATGTTCATCCGGCTCGCGACCGCGCATGACGTTGCCGCGCAGATCGCGTATCGCGGCGCGTCGCTCGCCGATGCCGCGCACGACGTCGTGATGAACAAGCTGCCGCGCCTTGCGGGCCGCGGCGGGATCATCGCGGTCGACGCGCAGGGCAACGTTGCGATGCCGTTCAACACCGAAGGGATGTACCGCGGTTACGCGCGCGTCGGTGAAGCGCCGGTGGTCGGCATCTATCGCGACGACGACACCGCCTGATCCCGGCCAGCACGAAGAGGAGAGCCACGATGACTTCGAGCCGTAACCCGTCCGGCCTGGTGCTGCCCGAGCAGCGCGTGGTGGCCGTCGACGACCTGTCGGTCACGTTCCGCCGCGAAGGCGCGACGTTCGACGCGGTGCGCAACGTGTCGTTTCACGTCGATCGCGGCGAGACGCTCGCGATCGTCGGCGAATCGGGCTCGGGCAAGTCGGTCACGTCGCTCGCGCTGATGCGGCTCGTCGAACACGGCGGCGGCGCGATCACGAACGGCCGGATCGCGTTCCGCCGGCGCGGCGGCGCGCTCGTCGATCTTGCGCAGGCAAGCGGTGCGACGATGCGCGGCATACGCGGCGCGGACATCGCGATGATCTTCCAGGAGCCGATGACGTCGCTGAACCCGGTGTTTACGGTCGGCGACCAGATCAGCGAGGCGATCGCGCTGCATCAGTCGAAGAGTGCATCGGAAGCGCGTGCGGAGACGCTGCGGCTGCTCGAACTCGTGCGCATTCCGGAGGCGCGCCGCGTGTTCGCGCGTTATCCGCACCAGTTGTCGGGCGGGATGCGGCAGCGCGTGATGATCGCGATGGCGCTGTCGTGCCGGCCCGCGCTGCTGATCGCCGACGAGCCGACGACCGCGCTCGACGTGACGATCCAGGCGCAGATCCTGCAGCTGGTGCGCGGGCTGCAGGACGAAATGAACATGGGCGTGATCTTCATCACGCACGACATGGGCGTGGTGGCCGAAGTGGCCGACCGCGTGCTCGTGATGTATCGCGGCGAGAAGGTCGAGGAGGGCGAGTCGGATCGCATCTTCGCGGCGCCCGCGCATCGCTATACGCGGGCGTTGCTCGCGGCCGTGCCGAAGCTCGGCTCGATGCAGGGCACCGACGCGCCCGAGAAATTCCCGCTGCTGAAGGTGGAGGGCGCAAACACGACAGCACCGGCGGCATCGCCGGTGCCCGCATCGGCGCCCGCACCGGCGGCGAAAGACGATGCGCAGCCGGGCTTAGATCGATCCGCGTCGCCGATCCTGCGCGTGCGCGATCTCGTGACGCGCTTCCCGGTGAAGACCGGCGTGTTCGGCCGCGTATCGCAATACGTGCATGCGGTCGAGCGTGTGAGCTTCGAGTTGCGCGCGGGCGAGACGCTCGCGCTGGTCGGCGAATCGGGCTGCGGCAAGTCGACCACCGGCCGCTCGCTGCTGCGCCTCGTCGAATCGCAGAGCGGCTCGATCGAGTTCGACGGCCGCGACATCAGCGCGCTGAAAGGCCCCGACCTGCAGGCGCTGCGCCGGAACATCCAGTTCATCTTCCAGGACCCGTTCGCGTCGCTGAACCCGCGCCTGACCGTCGGTTTCTCGATCATGGAGCCGTTGCTCGTGCACGGTGTCGCGAGCGGCCGCGACGCGCAGGCGCGGGTCGACTGGCTGCTCGACAAGGTCGGCCTGCCGCCCGAGGCCGCGCGTCGTTATCCGCATGAATTCTCGGGCGGCCAGCGCCAGCGGATCGCGATCGCGCGCGCGCTCGCGCTGAACCCGAAGGTCGTGATCGCCGACGAATCGGTGTCGGCGCTCGACGTGTCGGTGCAGGCGCAGATCGTCAACCTGATGCTCGACCTGCAGCGCGAACTCGGCGTCGCGTACCTGTTCATCTCGCACGACATGGCCGTCGTCGAGCGCATCAGCCATCGCGTCGCGGTGATGTATCTCGGCCAGATCGTCGAGATCGGCCCGCGCCGCGCGGTGTTCGAGGCGCCGCAGCATCCGTACACGAAGAAGCTGATGAGCGCGGTGCCGGTGGCCGACCCCGCGCGCCGGCACGCCCCGCGCCAGCTCGCGGCGGACGAAATCCCGAGCCCGATCCGCGCGGCCGGCGACGAGCCGGTGGTCGCGCCGCTCGTCGCGGTCGGCCCCGATCACTACGTCGCGACGCACCGCGTCGGCGGCGCGTACTGAACACGCGCAGGTTGCCATGGACCGCAGCTGCGCACGAGCGAGGCAACGACGCATTTTCCCCGAGCGGGCGCCGTCCCGCCGCGACTCTCACCACGCGTTATCGAATCACCCACAGGAGCCCAGCAAGATGAACAAGCCGTATTCGTTCCCGATGTTCCGTCCACGCGCACTGCTCGCAGCGGGTGCCGGCGCGCTCGCGCTGTCGGCCGCGGTGCCCGCGTTCGCGCAGCAGACCGCGGTGATGGCGGTGGATTCGACGTTCACGACGATGGACCCGTACGACGCGAACGACACGGTGTCGCAGGCCGTCGTCAAGTCGTTCTACCAGGGGCTGTTCGGCTTCGACAAGGACATGAAGCTCGTCAACGTGCTGGCAACCGGCTACGACGCGAGCCCGGATGCGAAGACCTACACGATCAAGCTGCGCCAGGGCGTGAAGTTCCACGACGGCACCGATTTCAACGCGGCGGCCGTGAAGGCGAACTTCGACCGCGTGACCGATCCCGCGAACCACCTGAAGCGCTACAACATGTTCCGCGTGATCGAGAAGACCGAAGTGGTCGATCCGTACACGGTGAAGATCACGCTGCGCGAGCCGTTCTCCGCGCTGATCAACACGCTCGCGCACCCGTCGGCCGTGATGATCTCGCCGGCCGCGCTGAAGAAGTGGGGCCGCGACATCGCGCTGCATCCGGTCGGCACGGGGCCGTTCGAGTTCGTCGAATGGAAGCAGACCGACGACCTGAAGGTGAAGAAGTTCGCCGGCTACTGGAAGAAGGGTTACCCGAAGATCGACGCGATCGACTGGAAGCCGGTGGTCGACAACAACACGCGCGCGGCGCTGATCAAGACGGGCGAGGCCGATTTCGCGTTCCGCATTCCGTTCGAGCAGGCTGCCGACCTGAAGGGCAACCCGAAGGTCGACGTCGTGGAGCGGCCGTCGATCGTGCAGCGCTACGTGTCGCTGAACCTGCAGCAGAAACCGTTCGACAACCCGAAGGTGCGCCAGGCGCTGAACTACGCGGTGAACAAGGAAGCGCTCGCGAAGGTCGCGTTCGCCGGCTTCGCGACGCCGTCCACCGGCGTGGTGCCGCAGGGCGTCGACTACGCGACGAAGCCGGGCCCGTGGCCGTACGACCCGGCGAAGGCGCGCGCGCTGCTGAAGGAGGCCGGTTACCCGAACGGCTTCGAGACGACGCTGTGGTCCGCCTATAACAACTCGACGTCGCAGAAGGCGATCCAGTTCGTGCAGCAGCAGCTCGCGCAGGTCGGCGTGAAGGTGCAGGTGCAGGCGCTGGAAGCCGGCGAGCGCGTCGCGAAGGTCGAGAGCGCGCCGGATCCGGCGAAGGCGCCGGTGCGGATGTACTACATCGGCTGGTCGTCGTCGACCGGCGAGGCGAACTGGGCGATCACGCCGCTGCTCGCCGGCGCGTCGGCGCCGCCGAAGCTCCTGAATACCGCGTACTACAAGAACGACACGGTCGACGGCGATCTCTCGAAGGCACTGGAGACGGTCGACCGCTCGAAGAAGGCCGAGCTCTACGCCGATGCGCAGAAGCAGATCTGGGCCGATGCGCCGTGGATCTTCCTCGTGCAGGAGAAGATCGTGTATGCGCGCAGCAAGCGGCTTCAGGGTGCGTACGTGATGCCGGACGGCTCGTTCAACTTCGACGAAATCTCGCTGAAATGACAGTGGTGATGACGGCGGTTCGTCCGCCACGCGGTGCCGGCGGTGCAAGCCGCCGGCACGCTGATTCGATCGGTGCCCCATGCTGAATTTTCTCGTCAAACGCCTGTTCGGCCTGCTGCCCACGCTCGCGATCGTCGCGGTGCTGGTGTTCCTGTTCGTCCACCTGCTGCCGGGCGACCCGGCGCGGCTCGCGGCCGGGCCCGAAGCCGACGACGCGACGGTCGCGCTGGTGCGCACCGATCTCGGCCTCGACCGGCCGCTGCCCGCGCAGTTCGTGAACTTCTTCGTGAAGATCGCGCACGGCGATTTCGGCCTGTCGACCCGCAGCAAGCGGCCGGTATCGACCGAGATCGGCGAGCGCTTCATGCCGACGCTGATGCTGACGCTCGTCAGCATGGCGTGGGCGACGGCCTTCGGCATGGCGATCGGCATCGCGTCGGCGGTGTGGCGCAACCGCTGGCCGGACCGCCTCGGCATGACGCTCGCGGTGTCGGGCATCTCGTTTCCCGCATTCGCGCTCGGCATGCTGCTGATGGAGATTTTCTCGGTGAAGCTCGGCTGGCTGCCGGTCGTGCCGGACGGTTCGTGGCGGAGCTACGTGCTGCCGTCGCTGACGCTCGGCGCCGCGGTCGCGGCCGTGATGGCGCGCTTCACGCGCGCGTCGTTCGTCGAGGTGCTGAACGAGGATTTCGTGCGCACCGCGCGCGCGAAAGGCGTGCATGAGCCGATGGTGGTGCTCAAGCACTGCCTGCGCAACGCGATGATCCCGGTCGTCACGATGATGGGGCTGCAGTTCGGCTTCCTGCTGGGCGGCTCGATCGTCGTCGAGGTCGTGTTCAACTGGCCGGGGCTCGGGCGCCTGCTCGTCGATGCCGTGACGATGCGCGACTACCCCGTGATCCAGGCGATCGTGTTGCTGTTTTCACTCGAATTCATCCTGATCAACCTGACCGTCGACGTGCTGTACGCGGTCATCAACCCGACCATCCGGTTCAAGTGAGGCGCGCATGAACGCGACTGTCCAGACCGCGGCGCCGGCCGCACCCACCGCGATCCGCACGCCGTGGCGCGAATTCTGGCGCAAGTTCCGCAAGCAGACCGTCGCGCTCGTCGCGGGCGGCTTCGTGCTGGCGCTCGTCGTGCTGGCGTTCGTCGGCCCGCACGTCGTGCCGTTCGATCCGGAGAACTATTTCGACTACGACGCACTGAACGCGGGGCCGTCGGCCGTGCACTGGTTCGGCGTCGATTCGCTCGGCCGCGACATCTTCAGCCGGATCATCACGGGCACGCGCATCTCGCTCGCGGCCGGCTTCTTCTCCGTCGCGCTCGGCGCGGTGATCGGCACGTTCTTCGGGCTGCTCGCCGGCTACTACGAAGGCTGGTGGGACCGCATCACGATGCGCGTGGCCGACGTGCTGTTCGCGTTCCCGGGCATCCTGCTCGCGATCGGCGTGGTCGCGATCCTCGGCAACGGGATGGTCAACGTGATCTGCGCGGTCGCGATCTTCAGCATCCCGGCATTCGCGCGGCTCGTGCGCGGCAACACGCTGATGCTCAAGCACATGACCTATGTCGAGGCCGCGCGCAGCATCGGCGCGTCGGACTGGACGATCATCATGCGGCACATCCTGCCGGGCACCGTGTCGTCGGTCGTCGTCTACTTCACGATGCGGATCGGCACGTCGATCATCACGGCCGCGAGCCTGTCGTTCCTCGGGCTCGGTGCGCAGCCGCCGACGCCGGAGTGGGGCGCGATGCTCAACGAGGCGCGCGCGGACATGGTGACGGCGCCGCACATCGCGATCTTCCCGAGCCTCGCGATCTTCCTGACCGTGCTCGCGTTCAACCTGCTCGGCGACGGGCTGCGCGACGCGCTCGACCCGAAGCTGGAGCGCCGCTGATGCGCATCGCACCGATGTGGACGGCAGCGTTGCCGGCCGGGCCGCGCGGCACGATCGCCGACGTGCCGGGCGTGACGGTCGGCCATTGCACGCTCGATGCCGGCAACGTGCAGACGGGCGTGACCGTCGTGAAGCCGCATCCGGGCGACGTGTACCGCAGCAAGGTGCCGGCCGGGGCCGCCGTGATCAACGGCTTCGGCAAGAGCGTCGGGCTCGTGCAGGTCGACGAGCTCGGCACGCTCGAGACGCCGATCGCGCTGACCAATACGTTTGGCGTCGGCGCGCTCGCGCATGCGCAGATCCGCGCGGCGATCGCGGCGAATCCGCAGATCGGCCGCGACTGGCCGACGGTCAACCCGCTCGTGTTCGAGTGCAACGACGGTTATCTGAACGATATCCAGGCGTTCGCGGTCACGGCCGCGCATTACGACGACGCGTGCCGCGCGGCGTCGCGTGACGTCGCGCGCGGCGCGGTGGGGGCCGGGCGCGGGATGTCGTGCTTCGACCTGAAGGGCGGGATCGGTTCGGCGTCGCGCGTTGCGGTCGCGGCCGGCCGGCCCTATACGGTCGGCGCACTCGTGCTCGCGAATTTCGGCCGGCTGCCGATGCTGACGCTCGGCGGCGTGCCGCTCGGGCGCATCGTCGCGCAACGGCGCGCGGCCGAGGCCGCGCACGCGGCGCCACCCGAGCAGGGCTCGATCATCCTGTTGCTGGCCACCGATGCGCCGCTCGACGCGCGGCAACTGTCGCGGCTCGCGCGCCGTGCGGGCGCGGGACTGGCCCGCACGGGTTCGGTCTACGGGCACGGCAGCGGCGACATCGCGCTCGCCTTCTCCACCGCCTACACGATCGCGCACGACGCGTCGACCATCGCGCTGCCGGCCCTCGTCGCCGATGCGGCGCTCGATCCGCTGTTCATGGCGGCCGCCGAAAGCGTCGAGCACGCCATCGCCGATGCGTTGCTGCAGGCCGTGACGGTGGCCGGGCGCGACGGTCACGTGCGGCAATCGCTGCGCGACGCGGTGCCCGATCTCGATCGCCTGTTCAACGAAGGCCACGAAGGACGTCTTATCCAGTCATGAAGATCCTGATTTCGACCGACATCGAAGGCGTCGCCGGCGTGTTCGCCACCGAGCAGACGCGCGCCGGCAATCCGGAATACGAACGGGCGCGGCGCTGGATGACCGCCGAGGCGAATGCGGCGATCGAAGGCGCGTTCATGGGCGGCGCGCAGGCCGTGTGGGTCAACGATTCGCACGGCGGTTTCCGCAACCTGCTGCCCGACGGGCTCGATGCGCGTGCGCGTGTCGTGCTCGGCAAGCCGCGCATGCTCGGGATGATGGCGGGCCTCGAACAGCAGCCCGACCTCGTGTTCATGATCGGCTATCACGCGAAATCGCAGACGCGCGGCATCCTCGCGCACACGATCAACAGCTTCGCGTTCACGCAGGTGTGGCTGAACGGCGTCGAGCTCGGCGAAGCCGGGCTGTACGGCGCGCTGGCCCGCGAATACGGCGCGCACGTCGCGCTGGCCTCCGGCGACGACGTGTTCGCGGAAGAAACGCAGCCGCTGTTTCCGGATGCGCATGTCGAGACGGTCAAGACGGCCGGCGGCGCATCGAGCGGCGATACGCTCACGCCCGCCGCGTCGTGTGCGCGGATCGCAGCCGCCGCGCGCGCGACGGTCGCGCAGGCACTGTCGGCAGGCGTGCGCGCCGGTGCCCGCCGCCCCACGCCGGCCGCCTGCACGTTGCGCGTGCAGACGGCGGCGCTGGCCGACCTGTTCTGCGTGCTGCCGTCGCTGGAGCGCGTCGATGCGGTGACGCTGCGCTTCGACGGGCCTTCGGTCGAGCACGTGGTGCGCACGTTGAACAGCCTGTCTGCGATGTCGTTCATGCTGCGGTGATGCGTGCCGCGGCGATGTCGCCGGCGTGCGACCGGTCAATGGGCGGCTGCAGGGCTCGCTGTCACGGCAAGCAGGAACGTTTCCATGGCCGCGACCAGCGCGAGCGGTGTCTCGTTCATCGGATAGTGGCCCGCATTGCGCAACACGTCGACGGTGGCGAGCGGGTAGCGACGCAGGTAAGTGCGGGCCATCAGCGCCGCGTCGAACGCCGGATCGTGCTCGCCGATCAGCACTTTCACCGGATGGGTGCCGGCGATCTCGTGGCTGAAATCCGTATCGGCCCACGCGCGGAAGTACGCGCCGAACGCCGGCGGCGACGAACGGGCTGCCGAATACGCGGCTTTCCACGCGATCCAGGCGGCGGGCAGCCGGCCGCCGGTGCTGCGATCGATGATGGTTTGGCGATCGGCGACGTGGTCGGCGGCCCGCTCGAATAGCGCGCGTTTCTCCGCGTCGAACGGCAGGCCGCCGCAAGGCACGGGCGTGACCGGCACGAGCGCGCGCACCCGGTCGGGCGCGATGACGGCGATTTTCTCGGCCGCCATCGCCCCCATCGAGTGGCCGACGACGCTGAAGGTCGGGAATTCGAGTGCGTCGGCAAGCGCGAGCGCGTCGGCGGCGATCTCGTCGATCGTGTAGTCGCCGGCTGTGTCGCGCATGCGGCCGTAACCGCGGTAGTCCATGAATACATAGCTGAAACGCTCACGCGACAGCCACGCTTCGACGGGTTCGAACGCGTGGGCGTCGCCGAACCAGCCGGGCAGTACAAGAACAGGGTGGGGGCCGTCCCCCACGCGATGAAACGTATTCGGCATGTCCGCTCCGATGCAGTGGTATTCCGGCCGATCAGGCCGACGGGTCTTGCGGCCGCGAGGTCGCGCAAGGGGTGGAGCGGATCGTAGATCGCGCGAAGGAGACCCGCCTTCGATATCGGGTCATTGATGATGGAATTCGGGCCGTGAGAAATACGCTGCTAGATCCCTACGAACACATTCCGCGAAGCGTGGTCGTGACCGCGAACGACTACGCGGCGGGTACGACGTTTCCGGAACACGCGCACGTGCGCGGGCAATTCGCGTTCGCGTCGCGCGGCACGATCAGCGTGTCGACGCCGCACGGGCGCTGGCTGGTGCCGCCGCAGCGCGCGTGCTGGGTGCCGGCCGGCGTGCGGCACGAAATGACGATGACCGGGCCGGTCACGATGCTCAACACGTTCGTGTCCGGCGACGCCGCGCTCGAAGCGGGCCTGCCCGAGCAATGCGGCGTCTATGGCGTATCGGCGCTGCTGCGGCAACTGATCGACGATGCGATCGACCTGCCGGCCCTGTACGACGTCGACGGGCGCGCGGGCAAGCTGATGGCGCTGCTGGTCGCGGAAATCGCGACGATGCCGCGCCTGTCGCTGCATGCGCCGCTGCCGGCCGACGCGAGGCTGGCGAAGGTGTGCCGGCACCTGCTCGCGTCGCCGTCGATCGCGGCCGATCTCGACCAGGTGGCCGCCGATGCCGGCGTGAGCCGGCGCACGTTCACGCGGCAGTTTCGCGCGCAGACGGGCGTGAGTTTTGCCGCATGGCGCCAGCAGGTGTGCATGCTCGCGGCGATCGCCCGCCTGAGCGACGGGCAGCCGGTCACGCGCGTCGCGCTCGATCTCGGGTACGCGAGCGCCAGCGCGTTCACGTCGGCGTTTCGCCGCATTCTGGGCGATACGCCGAGCCGCTATCTGGAGATTCGGCGCTGACCGGAAGGCATCCGCGGCACCACGCCGATGTGCGGGTCTCCGCAAAAAAATACGCGTCTGCCAACTTCGGTCAGACGCGCTTAAAGGCACCCGGTCAGAAAAAATGCGTGCATGGCCCGGTGGGCCGATGTCGCGCATGGCATGCGTAATTATTGCCGATCCTGATTTAATTCCGTTTGAGTGTTGCGGATAACGCAGCATACGCCGCATAACGCGCAAACGATATCCTGCCGGGGCGACGATTCATGTGCAGTCGCAGCATGCGTTTCAATCGCGCGTTCGATACGGGGGCGGCAGGCCCTGACGCCGGGCATCGATGACCGTGGCCTGGCGCGCTGCGCCGCAGCATCGAATGATGGCGCCTGAACACGAAAAACGCCGCGTGGCGCGATGCCTGTCGGTATCGCGCCACGCGGCGTTGCGGTAGCGGGCGAAGCCGGCGTGCGCCGGCTCGCGTCACACGTCGAAGAACACCGTTTCGTCGGGCCCCTGCATGCGGATGTCGAAGCGGTAGACGACCGGGCGGCCCGGTTGCGCGTCGCGTTTCGCGACGAGCGTCGCGCGACGCTCGGCGGGCACCGCGTTCAGCACCGGGTCGGCTGCGTTCGCGGCGGCTTCGTCGTCGAAATACACGCGTGTGAACGCATGGGTGAGGATCCCGCGCATCATCACGGTCACGTTGATGTGCGGCGCCTCGCCGGCGGTGAGGCGGCCCGGCTTCACCGTCTCGACGACGAAGCGCTGCTGCGCATCGGTGCCGGTGCCGACCCGCGCGAAGCCCGTGAAGCCGGATTTCGCGATGTCGTCGCGCGACGCCGGGTAACGGCCCGCGCTGTCCACCTGCGTGAATTCGAGCACCGCGTCGCCAACGACGTTGCCGTCGCCGTCGAACACCTGGCCGACCAGCAGCACGTGCTCGCCTTCGGCGTGTGCCGCGGCGATCGTCGGCGTGAACAGGCTTTTCAGGTCGTAGCCGTATTGCTGCGGGCACAGGCCGTATGCGAAGTACGGGCCGACTGTCTGCGAAGGGGTTTGCTTCAGCGTCGTCATGGTTCAGCGCTCCATCGGGGTAGCGTCGCGGCCGCGCAGCACGATGTCGAATTCGTAGCCGAGCGCATAGCCTTCTTCGGTGATGTCCATCGAGAAGCGCGAGATCAGGCGATCGCGCGCGGCCTCGGGCGTGCCCTGGAAGATCGGGTCGTACGCGAGCAGCGGGTCGCCGGGGAAGTACATCTGCGTGACGAGACGCGAGCCGAAGTAATCGCCGAACAGCGAGAAATGGATGTGATTCGGGCGCCACGCGTTCGGATGGTTGCCCCACGGATACGCGCCGGGCTTGATCGTCAGGAAGCGGTAGCGGCCTTCGTTGTCGGTCAGGCAGCGGCCCGCGCCGAGGAAGTTCGGGTCGAGCGGCGCGTCGTGCTGGTCGACCTTGTGCACGTAGCGGCCGGCGGCGTTCGCCTGCCACACCTCGACGAGCGTGTTGCGCACGGGCTTGCCGCCTTCGTCGAGCACGCGGCCCGTGACGACCATGCGCTCACCGAGCGGCTCGCCGTTCTTCACGGCATTCTTCGTCAGGTCGTGGTCGAGCGCGCCGAGATCCTCGGCGCCGTAGACGGGCGCGTACTGGTCGCGCAGTTTCTCCTTCAGCGGGATCAGCGGGCGGGTCGGGCCGCGCTTCACGGACGAACGGTACTCGGGGTGGATATAGGCCGGATGCGACGGCCAGTCGCGCGGCGTGAGGATCGTGGGGGAATCCATCGGGCGTCTCCTGATAGGTACTTCGCGAAGTGGATGGCAGGACTTTAGCCAATCCGGAAAGTTATGCAAAATGACCTTTTTTCGCGAATCGCATAACCGTTCGTTATGTTCGGCGCGCCAATGAAAATTCCGCCGGACAGGATGCCTGTCCGGCGGAAAAAGCGATCGGGCTTCGCGTCGTCGGTGACGACCCCGTGCACGGCCCTCCAGCCAGCCCGTCGCTGATTTTTGTGTTTTCGTTCTTGTTGTTATCTGGTCTCCCTGAGCGCGCCCTTCATGACTGACGGCCGGGATCGAACACGATCCCGTCGAATTCGAGTGACAGCGTGCCGCCGCGCAGCAGTGCCGCCGGTGTCGCGTCCCGGTCGGCGCCGAGCACGTCGCTCACGTAGTCCGCGCAGAACGCGCGCCGCGTCCGCAGGTTGAAGCGGTTGCGGAGCAGCGCGTCGATCCGCTGTTCCGCCGTTGCATGCACCCGGCGTTGCGCGTCGGCGGTCGGTGCCGCGACGCGGCGTGCCAGCGCGATGCGCCCGCCGTCGGTACGGGCGACGAAGCGCGACAGCGGCGTGAGCTTCGTCCACGCAAACCCGGATTCGGCGATCACGGGCTCGTCGCCCGACGTATCGACGACGATGCCGAAGCGATTGGCCCACGTGCCCGTCGTGCCTGTCGTGCCCGCTGCGTCGCGCGGCGCGCTCGCCGGCACGCGGATGAACACGAGATCCCCGACGTGCGCGCTGGCGGCCAGCGTGCGGATCGTGGCGAGCGGCATCGTGCGATCCGTGTCGCGTGCATTGCGCGGGGCGGTGTGGCGCGATTCGTAGGCGGCGGTTTCGGTTCGGGTGGTCATTTCGGCTCCGTCGTTCAGTGACAGCACGGAGCGGATTATGCAGACAAGTATCCGAAAGTGTTCATTTGCGTGCGCAGGTAGCCTAATATCTGACCTTGAGCATCATTTTTCGATACCAAAATGACCGAAACCGCCCAACTCATCGACATGCTGAAGCGCCAGTTGAAGGCGCAGGGCATGACCTACCGCGACGTCGCGCGGGCGCTCGACGTCTCCGAGACGAGCGTGAAGCGGCTGTTCGCCAGCGGCCGCTTCACGCTGGAGCGTGTCGTGGAGATCGCCCAGTTGCTCGGCTATACGCTCGCCGAGCTCGTGCAGGAGGCCTCCGCGTCGGCGCCGAGGCTGCGTGTGCTGACCGAGCAGCAGGAGGCGCTGCTCGTGTCGGACGACAAACTGCTGCTCGTTGCCGTCTGCGCGATCAACTACTGGACCGTGCAGGACATCGTGTCGACCTATCAGGTGACCCAGGCCGAGTGCGTGAAATACCTGCTGATGCTCGACCGGATGAACGTCGTCGCGCTGCTGCCGGGCGACCGGATTCGCGTGCGCGTCGCGCGCGATTTCGACTGGCTGCCCGGCGGGCCGATCCGCCGTTATTTCCATGCGCACGCGCTCGGCGATTTTCTCGACAGCCGCTTCGACGGCGAGGGCGAGACGATGACGTTCTCGCAGGGGATGCTGACGGAGGCCGCCGCCGCGGAGCTCGAACTGGAGTTGCGCCGGCTGCGCAGCAAGGCGGCTGCGCTGCATGCGGAATCGTCGTCCGCCCCGCTCGCGCAGAAGCACGGGACGAGCTTGCTGATCGCGAAGCGGATGTGGGAGCCGGCCGGTTTCCAGGCTCTGCGGCGTCGCGCGTGATGCTTCGTCGAACGCTTGGGGCGATCCGGAAAGTTATGCAAAATGGCGTTTCATCGTCAATCGCATAACCACTCGTTATGAATAACCGTATCGCCGACGGCCGCGTCAAGTTCCGGCACCTGCAGTGCTTTCTCGCGGTCGCGCAGCTGGGCGGCGTGCAGAAGGCGGCGGAAAGCCTGTCGATCACGCAGCCGGCCGTCTCGAAGACGATCGCCGAACTGGAGGCGATCCTCGGCGTGAAGCTGTTCGAGCGCGGCCGGCAGGGCGCGCAGCCGACCCGCGAGGCGCAGCTGTTCATGCCGCATGCGAACGCGTGCGTGCTGGCGCTGCGGCAGGGAGTCGGGCTGCTTGCGCGCGAGGGCGGAGCCGCCGCGGCGACCCTGGAAATCGGCATGCTGCCGACCGTCGCGGCGTCGCTCGCGCCTGCGTTGATGAAGGCGCTCGCCGAGCGTTGGCCGCGCGTCGTCGTGCGGATTGCGACGGCCGCGAACGCCGACCTGCTCGAGCGCCTGAAGTCGGGCGCGATCGAGTGCGCGATCGGGCGGCTGTCGGAGCCGGAGCGGATGATCGGGCTCGCGTTCGAGCAGCTGTACAACGAGCCGCTCGTCGCCGTCGTGCGTGCCGGGCATCCGCTGCTGTCAAGCGCGGCGCCGGCGGCCGAGCTCGCACGCCATCCGGTCGTGCTGCCGCCGTTCGGCACGCTGATCCGCCAGTCGGCCGAGCAGTTGCTCGGCGCCTGCGGCGCGCCGCCGCTGGATTCGTTCATCGAGGTGCTGTCGGTATCGGTCGCGCGCGCGCTGACGCTCGAAAACGATGCGGTCTGGTTCGTGCCGCTCTATGCGGCCGAATACGACCTGTCGGCCGGGGCGCTGGCACGCCTGCCGCTGCCGTCCGCGGGCACCGACGAGCCGGTCGGGCTCATCCTGCGCACCGATGCGCAGCCGTCGCCGGTCGCGCGGACGCTGATCGATGCCGTGCGCGACATCGCGCGGTCGCGGTTCGGCGATGCGCGAGCGCACCAGTCGCCACGCGCGACGCGCAAGCGGGCTCGGCGCGACGAATAACCCGGGGCGGATCGCGCGGCAAGCGCGGATCGACCGTCCCCGGCTATCGAATTGGCCGTCCGGCCAGTAGCCGTCCCGGTCGTGCTTGGCATATCGTACCGATTTTGGTACGATGGGTGTCAAGACGATGACGAGACAGCAGATCCAGGTCACGCTCGGCGTGCGGTTCTTTCAGACGGCTCGTGGCAACGAGCCGGTGCGCGAATGGTTGAAGGCGCTCGGGCAAGCGGAGCGCAGGGTGATCGGCGAAGAGATCAAGACCGTTCAACTCGGCTGGCCGCTCGGCATGCCACTGGTCCGGAAGATGGCACCGGATCTGTGGGAGATCCGCGTGGCGCTGCCGGGGCGGAGCGCCCGTGTGCTGTTTACGGTCGTCGGCGACACGATGGTCCTGCTGCACGGTTTCTTCAAGCAGTCGCGGGCCACGCCGTCGGACGATCTCGATGTCACCGTCGCGCGTCTCAAAGCGTTGACGCATGCCATCTGAATTTCCCGGTTGCGCCGGAACGCACCGTCTTCGACGGGCAGGCAGCCGGCAACGCCATGCATTGGAGTACCTCATGACGACCACGAACCATCCGCATATCGGCAGCGATTTCGATACCTTCCTCGAGGAAGACGGCAATCTCGAAGCGGCCACCGCCACCGCGATCAAGCGCGTGATCGCGTGGCAGATCGGGCAGGAAATGAAGGCGCAGCACATCACGAAAACCGCGATGGCCGCGCGGATGAAAACCAGCCGTGCCGCGCTCAACCGTCTGCTCGACGAAACCGACACGAGCCTCACGCTGGCGACGCTCGCGAGCGCAGCCGCCGCGCTCGGCAAGCGCCTCAGCTTCGCGCTGGTGCCGGCCTGACGAGCGTGAAACGGCGGCATACGGCCGGGTTCGCGACCGATGCGCACGGCGCAGTGGCCGGCGCTCCGGCCAGCGGGGCGGCCATGATTCGCCGGCGTGTCGCCGCAAGCCGGCGAATGTCGGCGCCGCGCGCAACTGCCGGGTTACCGGCGCGGTCCGGTCACCCGCAGATAAAGCAGCGCACCGCCCGCGAGCAGCAGCGGGCACAGGATGGCCCAGCCCGTCGTCAGGAACAGCCCGACAACCGCGACCAGCGAAACCCACGCACAGCGGTAAGCGATGCCGCCGCGCGGCAGCAACTTCAGCGCGGCGGCCGCACCGAGCCCATACACCATCACGAAACACCCGGACGTCACGAGCACGAGCGGTTTCGGTCCGACGTCCGAGATCGCCGTCGCGGCCAGCGCGACGGCCGCGAGCACGGCGATCACGCCGAGGCTGCGGCGCGGGACGCCGCCGACCTGGCTGCCTTGCGCGAGCCACGCGGGTAATGCACCGTCGCGCCCGAGCGCCGCGCCGAGCTTGGCCGCACCCGCGAAATACGCGTTCATCGTGCCGAGCGTGAGCAGCAGCGCGGCCGCGGCGGCGAGCACCTGTGCGTGACCGCCGATGCCGCCTGCGATCAGTTCGGCGAGCGGCGCGCCCGATGCGCCCGCGGAAGGCCCGAGCACCGTCACGCTCGCGGCGGCGACCGACAGATACAGGAACCCGACCACCACGACGGCGATCCCGGCCGAGCGCGGCATGTCGTGCGCGGGCCGTTGGAACTCGGCCGCGAGGTGCGTGATTGCTTCCCAGCCCGCGAAACTCCACACGAGCAGCGCGGCGGCCTGGCCGACCGCGAGCCAGCCGTGCGGGGCGAACGGATGCAGGTTCGCCGTGCGGGCATGCGGCGCGGAGGCGAGTACCGCCGCGAGCAGCAGCGTGACGAGCAACGCCGACAACACGAGCTGCATGCGGCCTGAAACGGTGACACCGAATGCATTCGCAGCCGATACGGTCGCGATCAGCGCGGCAGCCGTGACGACGACCGTCGTGTGCCCGCCGCCCGTGACGGCCGCGACGTACGCGCCGCCAAACATCGCGGCAGCCGGCGCGCCGGCCGGGACCGCGAAGTAGAAGCACCATCCGACGACCGCCGCGGCTTTCGGTCCGAATGCGCGCCGGGCGTAGGTCGAGACTCCGCCTGCATCGGGATAGCGCGCGCCGAGTGCGGCGAAGGTGGCCGCGAGCGGCCCGGACAACACGACCAGCGCGGCCCACGCGAGCAGGGATGCCGGGCCCGCGACCTCGGCGGCCAGCGCGGGCAGCGCGATCACGCCGGTGCCGAGCACCGCGCCGATATAGAGCGCGGTGCCCTGGAAAATGGTCAGCGAGCCCGCGTGATGAGCGGCGGGCGAGTCGGCGTGCGAGGGCATGGACAGCAGTCTCCGTAAATCTTGTTGTGCTGGAGCGCGGGCACCCGCGCGGAAAGTCGTTCGATGCTACCCGAAGGCAGGCGGTCGCGCGGCCCCGCGATCAGTAGTCGGTGTGGTGCCGCGTGTCAGCCGATGTCAGTGGCGTCGCGCGAGCCGCAGGCGCGCATCCTCGCGCGCGGCGGGCGACAGTTCGGAGGCGTAGTGGAACGCCCCGGAAACCAGCGAGGCGACGGGCACGCCGTCACGGAACAGCACGCGATTTCCGGCGAGGGCCGGCACCTTGTCGCCGGGCAGCAGCGTGCCGGCAAGATTCAGCGGATCGGCGCCCGTCACGCAAACATACTGTCCGTCGCCCGGTTGCCGCCGCAGTTCGCGCAGGACCGGGATCGCTTCAGGCAGCGCGAACTGTTCGCCCGCGAGCCCGGCGACGAAGCGTCCGCCGCGAATCTCGCCGCGCGCTTCGAGGCGTTGCAGCACGCGCACGAGCTCGCGCCAGTTCGGCAGCCAGTCGGCCTCGCGTTCGAGCAACCGCCAGAACACGACGCCATAGCGGCGCAGCAGCGTCCAGACGATGTGTTCGAGTGCGTCGGGATCGGTCGCGGGCGCACCGCGTTTCGGTGCCGGCGTTGGCGTGTCAGCCGGTGCCGAAGCGCGTTGCACGAGCGCCCAGCGGCCGGCGTCGTCCATTCCGCCGATCAGCGCACCGCCGCGCCGCGTGCGCGGCGCATAGGTCGCGCTGCGCTTGACGGCCGGCTTCAGCAGTGCGCGGAGGCCGGCGTAGCTGTCCGCATTCACGAGGCCGGCCGAAACGAGTTCGCCGAGCGCCTGCTCGAGTTCGACGGGCAGCATGTGCAGGTCGTCGAGCAGCGCATCGAAGAACATCGCGCCATGCGCGGCGAGCGCGTCGCGCACCTGCGTGGCCCGTGCGGACAGCGCCGGTTGTGCGTCGGGATCGCGCAGCGCCTGCCAGGCGGAGAGGTGGCGGCGCGGCAGCAGCACGATCGGCGTCGTCTTCACGGGCGTGCCGGCCGCACGTGCCGGCGCGCCGATGCGCGTCCACACGAGCTTGCCCGAGCGGCACAGCTCGTCGAGCCCGCCCGCCGTGTAGTCGCTGAGCCGCGCGGGCAGCAGTGCGTCTTCCCATGCGCTTGCCGCGGCCTCATAGCCTTCGAGTTGTTCGACCACGGCCGCGAGGGCATCGCGGCCCGTGCCGCGCGTGTCGGGCGTCAGGTGCTGCCAATGGAACAGGAAGCGCATGAAGTCGGCGCGTTCGACCGGTTCGATCTCGCGGCGCAGCCGCTTCACCGTGTAGCGATGAATGCGCGCAAGCAGATGGCGTTCGCACCATTCGTCGGTCGTCGTGCCCGGTGTGAACCGGCCGCGCATCACATAACCTTCGCGCTCCAGCGCCGCGAGCGCCGTCGCGACCGACGCCGGCGGCAGGCCGAGCGGTGTCGCGATCGCGTCGAGTGCAAGCGGGCCGAAACCGGTGAGCCGCGCGCGGATCACGTCGACGAGTGCGGCATCCGCTTCCCACGGCTGTGCGCAGGCAGCCGGCACCTTGAGCGCCGGCGCGATGCGGGCTTCGGGATGCAGCGCACGCAGGCATACGAGCCGTTCGACCGGCACCCACAGCGCGGTGCCGCCGGGCGTCACGAGTTTCGTCGCGCGGCGGCGTTCGGCAAGTTCCGCGAGCCGCTCGGGCCAGCCTTCGTGCGCGTGCGCTTCGCTGTCGGCGATGCATGCGAGCGTGAGCATCGCGTCGTGCATTTCGTCGGCGTCGCGCACGAGCGGCCAGGCTTCTTCGCGCACCGCATCGATCGCGTCGGCGTCGAGCGCGCCGAGATCGTCGGCCGATTCGGGATCGCTCCAGCGGCGCGACTGCACGGCCTGCGTGCGGCGCTCTTCCAGCGGTGCGTCGTCGAGGAACGCATACGGTTTCGCGTTCAGGATCTCGGCCGCGAGCGGCGACGGCGCGGGCAGGTCGCGCGCGATCAGCTCGATCGCACCGCTCTCGATCCGGCGCAGCAGCGCGAGCCAGCCATCGGTGTCCATCGCGTCGTGCAGGCAGTCGTCGAGCGTCTGGTCGACGAGCGGGTGATGCGGTATCTCGCGTTCGCCGACGATGTTCTCGAGGCACGCGACCTGATCGGGAAACACGGTCGCGAGCAGATCCTCGCTCTTCATTCGCTGCAGTTGCGGCGCGGTGCGCTTGCCGCCGGTGAAGCGCGGCAGCGCGAGCGCCGTCGTCGCGTTCCAGCGCCAGCGCACGCCGAACATCGGCGCGTCGAGGAGCGCCTGAACGAGGACGTGTTCGGCACTGGCCGAACGCAGGTAACGCCACACTTCGTCGAGCGCGAAGCTGTGCGCGAGCGACAGCGACAGGATGATCGCGTCGTCGGTCGCGGCCGCCTGCAGCTCGAAGTTGAAACTGCGGCAGAAGCGCTTGCGCAGTGCGAGCCCCCAGGCGCGGTTGATGCGGCTGCCGAACGGCGAATGGATCACGAGCTGCGTGCCGCCCGATTCGTCGAAGAAACGCTCCATCACGAGCGTGTCCTGCGTCGGCAGCGCGCCGAGCGCGGCGCGGGTGCGGGCGAGGTAGTCGACGATCTGGCGGGCGGCGTCGGGCGACAGGCGGAGATCGTCGACGAGCCAGCGCAACGCCGGCGCGAGGCGGCTTTCGGCGGTGGCGGCGACAACGGTGTCGTGCCGCACGTCGGGCGAGGCATCGGTATCGGCCTTGATCCCGGCCTTCGATTTCGCCTTCGCGCCCGCTTTGGCGTCGGCCCGGGGCATGGACTTCCCGTCAGTCCCTTCACCGACGCGTTCACGGTTCTTGCCATGTGCGAGCCGGTCGCCTTCCGCGAACAGCCCGTCGAGCCGCGCGCGCAGCCGGCCGACCGCCGCCGACAGCTCGTCGCTGCGCCCCGGCGCCTCGCCGAGCCAGAACGGAATGCTCGGCGACTGGCCCTGCGCGTCCTCGACACGCACGCGGCCCGTTTCCACGCGAATGATCCGGTACGACTGGTTGCCGAGCTGGAACACGTCGCCCGCGAGGCTCTCGATCGCGAAATCCTCGTTGACCGTGCCGACCTGGATGCCCTGCGGTTCGAGCAGCACCGCGTAGTCGGCCATGTCGGGGATCGTGCCGCCCGACGTGGTCGCGGTCATCATCGCGTTGCGGCGCCCGCGCACGGTGCCGCCGACCACGTCGCGATGCAGGTACGCGCCGCGCACGCCGCGCCGGCTCGTGAAGCCTTCGGCGAGCATCTTCATCACTTCGTCGAAGCGTTCGCGTGTCAGCCGCGCGTACGGCGCCGCGCGCGTGAAGCTCGCATACAGCGCGTCTTCTTGCCATTCCGCGCACGCCACTTCGGCGACGATCTGCTGCGCGAGCACGTCGAGCGGCGCTTCGGGAATCCGCAACGCGTCGAGCTCGCCGCGTTGCACGCAATCGAGCAGCGCCGCGCATTCGACGAGCTCGTCGCGCGACAGCGGGAACAGGCGCCCCTTCGGCACGCCGCCGACATGGTGCCCGGAACGGCCGACGCGCTGCAGGAACGGCGCGATGCCGCGCGGCGAGCCGACCTGGCAGACCAGATCGACGTCGCCGATATCGATGCCGAGTTCGAGCGATGCGGTGGCGACGAGCAGCTTCAGTTCGCCGCGCTTCAGGCGTTGTTCGGCGTCGAAGCGGTGCTCCTTCGCGAGACTGCCGTGATGCGCGGCGATCGCGTCCTTGCCGAGCCGGTCGGCGAGATGGCGCGCCATGCGCTCGGCGGTGCGCCGTGTGTTGACGAACACCAGCGTCGTGCGGTGCGCGGCCGCGAGCCCGGCGATGCGGTCGTACACCTGTTCCCATACGTCGGTGGCCATCACGGGTTCGAGCGGCACGTTCGGCAGTTCGAGCGCGAGGTCGCGCTCGCGTGTGTGGCCCGTGTCGACGATCGTGCAATCGCGCGGCGCGTCGGCCGGGCCGCCGACGAGGAAGCGCGCGACCGCGTCGATCGGTTTTTGCGTGGCGGAGAGCCCGATACGCGGCAGCGCACGGCCGGCCAGCGCGTCGAGACGTTCGAGCGACAGCGCGAGATGGCTGCCGCGCTTGGACGATGCGAGCGCGTGGATTTCGTCAACGATGACCGAGCGCACGTTCGACAGCATCTGCCGCCCCGACGTGGACGACAGCAGCACGTACAGCGACTCGGGTGTCGTGACGAGGATGTGCGGCGCGCGCTTGCGCAGCGCCGCGCGCTCGGCCTGCGTCGTGTCGCCGGTGCGCACGGCGGTGCGGATCGCCGGCACCGGCAGGCCGAGTTGCGCGAGCGATTCGGCGATGCCGGCGAGCGGCGCATCGAGGTTCACGTGGATGTCGTTCGACAGCGCCTTAAGCGGCGACACGTACACGACGAGCGTCGCGTCGGGCAGCGTGCCGTCATGCGCGAGCGCATCGCGCACCAGATCGTCGAGCGCGCACAGGAACGCGGTGAGCGTCTTGCCGGAGCCGGTGGGCGCGGCGACGAGCGTCGAACGGCCGGCCTTGATGTGCGGCCACGCGAGCGCCTGCGCGCCGGTGGGCGCGGCGAACGTGCGCCGGAACCACGCGGCGACGGCCGGGTGGAACACGTCGAGCGCACGGGCGGCAGGGCGGGTAGCGGTGACGTCCATCGGAGCGTTGAAATAGGGTGCAAGCAGGGCGCAAAGCGTGCGCAAGGCGTGCACGAATCGAATCGCCAGTGTGCCAGACGTCGCGCGTGCGTGCCGGAGGCGCGTGTCGGCGCTCCGGACTCAAATGGGGGCCTGCACCGTACTTTCAATGGACGGAAAGTTGCGTGCGCGCCGGCGTATCGATAGCACGCCGAATCGCGTCGAATTGCGCCGAATTGCAACTAGACGCGATGCAGCCAGCCGAGCCAGTGTTCGAGCAGCGGCGCACGCGAGCACAACGACTGCGCGAGCCACAGCGTGCCGCCCCATGCGGCGCCCACGACGATCAGGTCGCAACGCCCGCTGTTCCACAGGTTGAGCGAATGACGCCGCCAGATCCACGGTACGCCGAGCGGGTTCGGCCAGTCGGCGAGCAGGTGCATCACGCCGCCGCATGCGAAGCCGAACAGCGGCGCGGCCCACAGCGGATGCGGATGATGGATGAGCCCGTGCCAGCCGAGCGCGAGCAGGGCGATCCAGCCGATGCCCCAGTGCGTGATGGTTCGATGCGTGACCCACAGGCGGCGCTTGCGGCGCCACCATGCGACTTCGAGCCAGTCGGGGGCGGTACCGCCCGCGACGCCCGCCGCGAATGCGGCGAACATGCCCGAATGCCACGGGCCCGTGGCGCCGGTTTGTGCGACGAGGGCGGCGGCGGCGACACCGGCCGCGAAGCCGGACGCATGATGCGCGTTGTGTGATGCCATAGGAAGCGAGACGAAGAAACGTGAGGCGGCGCGTGTACGAACCGATGATGCGGTGTGAAAGCGGGGCGCTATCTTCGCAGATCGGATCGTGCAGCGGGACGGTGGTTTGCAGATTTTTTTTCACGTGTCACGGGGCCCGTCGCGCAGTTCGCAACTTTCGGTTTTGTGCGCTGCGTGAGGACGTGAACCGGTGCGAACTGCGGCTGCGCGCCCGGTGCAAATTCGACCAATCCGTATCCGTGTCGAGAAGCGGCGGCATGACCTGGCGCGCACAGCGAATGCGCTTTCATCGCATGTCACGTGTTCGACCCTTTTTGTCCCCCTATACTACGAAACCGGATATGGCCGTCGGTGCGCCGGCGGCCATGCGCGGGACAGGTGCTTTTCCTGCCTGAAGGAGATCCATATGGGGGACATGCAATGACTACGCTGAATCGCTTCAAATCATCCGCTGTCGTGCTCGCGACGGTGGCCGGCATCGGTTTCCTGCCGAACGCACCCGTCTATGCGAAGGGGCCGCAGCCGGCCGTCCTGACGAGCTCGGCGGTCGCGGTGGCCGACAAGTACAGCGCGGATGCCGCGGAGCGGATCTTCAAGGAAGGCGGCAACGCGATCGACGCGGCGGTCGCGATCGCCTTCACGCTCGCCGTCACGTATCCGGAAGCCGGCAACATCGGCGGCGGCGGCTTCATGACGATCTACAAGGACGGCAAGCCGTACTTCATCGACTACCGCGAGCGTGCGCCGCTCGCCGCGACGAAGGACATGTATCTCGACAAGGACGGCAACGTCGTCAAGGGCATGAGCCTGTACGGCCCGCGTGCGGTCGGTGTACCTGGCACGGTCGCGGGCATGTGGGAAGCGCAGAAGCGCTTCGGCAAGCTGAAGTGGAAGCAGGTGCTCGCGCCGGCGATCCACTATGCGCGCGATGGTTTCGTCGTCGACGAGCAGCTCGCGCAGCGCGGCGTCGACGCGTCGAAGGAGTTCGGCGGCAAGACCAACTTCGACAAGTATTTCTCAGGGCTGAAGGCGGGCGTGAACTTCAAGCAGCCCGATCTCGCCGACGTGCTCACGCGCATCGCGAACGGCGGCGCGGAAGGTTTCTACAAGGGCAAGACGGCCGAGCTGATCGCCGCATCGATGAAGACCGGCGACGGCAACGGGCTCATCACCACCGAGGATCTCGCACAGTACCGCGCGGTGTGGCGCCAGCCGGTGCAGGCGAAGTGGAACGGTTATGACGTGATCACCGCGCCGCCGCCGAGCTCGGGCGGTATCGGCCTCGTGCAGTTGCTGAAGATGAAGGCCGACCTCAAGCAGGACTTCGAGGGCGTGAAGCTCAACTCGCCGCAGTACATCCACCTCGTCGCGGAAATCGAGAAGCGCGTGTTCGCCGATCGGGCGCAGTATCTCGGCGATCCCGATTTCTACAAGGTGCCGATCGCGCAGCTGACCGACGACGCCTACATCGCGAAGCGGGCGGCCGAAGTCAACCCCAAGGAGCCGTCGGATACGAAGAGCGTGCAGCCGGGCCTCGGCACGACGATGCCGGAGAAGGCTGAAACGACGCACTTCTCGGTGGTCGACAAGTGGGGCAACGCGGTGTCGAACACCTACACGGTCAACGGCTATTTCGGTTCGGGCGTGATCGCCGACGGCACGGGCATCGTGCTGAACGACGAGATGGACGACTTCTCCGCGAAGCCGGGCGTGGCGAACATGTTCGGCGTGGTCGGCAGCGACGCGAACGCGATCGAACCGAAGAAGCGCCCGCTGTCGTCGATGTCGCCGACGATCATGACGAAGGACGGCAAGGTGTCGCTCGTGATCGGCACGCCGGGCGGCTCGCGCATCTTCACGTCGATCTTCCAGGTGATCAACAACATCTACGACTTCAAGATGCCGTTGAAGGAGGCCGTCGGCGCGATGCGCTTCCATCACCAGCTGCTGCCGCCGAACACGATCTTCTGGGAGCCGTACCACCCGATCGAAGGCGAACTCGCGAAGCAGATCGAGGCGCGCGGCTACACGCTGAAGGGGCAGGATTTCAGCGGCGACATCCAGGTGATCAAGATCGACGGCAAGACGCCGGAGGCGATGGCCGACCCGCGCGGGCGTGGCGTGACGCGGATCATTCGCTGACGTGAAGCGGTGCGCGCGCGGTTGCGAAGGCGGCCGCGCACGCCGTGTTCCGCAGCGGGGCGCCGGATGCCCGCTGCGGAACGCACTCAGCCGGTCGTCCGGATAAATCCGGCGATCCTCGCCGCGATGGCGTCGGGCGCATCTTCGAAACAGTAATGCCCGACACCCGCCAGCCGCTCGACGGGCGCGGACGGAAACAGTGCGGTGAAAAGCGGCAGGAAGTGTTCCGCGCCGAGCGTCCGGTCGGCGTCTCCCCAGATCGCGAGCGCGGGTTTCTCGCGTATCGCGCGCAATGCCGCCGCATCGGGCACCTCGAACCGGTGCGCGCCCTCGGCAAACCCGCGGGCCCATCCGATCGCGCCGAGACAGTCCGCCGGTTGCGCGAACGGCGCACCGTATGCGGCGATCCACGTGTCGGTGATGACTGCGTGGTTCTCGAAACCGTTCAGTTTCAGCGTGCTCAGGATGTTGAAGCCGAGCTGTCCGAGCACCGTCTCGAGCGTGTCGTCGGCCGCCGCGCGCATGATCCACTGGAACCACGGCGCATCGCGACCGTTCGCGTTCAGGCGCTCGACGAGATCGGGCTGGCCGAACGGCGTCGGCCCGTTCGCCGACACGATGCGCCGGATCCGGCCCGGATGCCGCGCGGCAAGCCCCATGCCGACCGGGCCGCCGAAATCGTGCATCACGAGCGTGATGCGATCGAGGTCGAGCGCGAGCACGAAGCGCTCGAGGTTGTCGATATGGTCCTGCAGCCAGTAGCTGCGATCCTGCGGCGTCGCGCTTTTGCCGAAGCCCATGTGATCGGGCACGACGACGCGATGCGTCGGACGCAGCGCCGTCACCAGATGGCGGAACAGGTAACCCCACGTAGGTTCGCCATGCAGGCACAGAACGGTTTCGCCGTCGTGCGGGCCTTCATCCACGTAGTGCATCCGGAAGCCGGACGCGTCGTCGAAATGCGGGGCGAAAGGAAAGGTGCCGTCGAACATGGCATCGGGCCGGATCATCGAACGCTCCTTCGGTAGTCGGATAGTTTGGTTTCAAGTTGAAACTGAATCGAAGCGTAGGACATCGGGTTTCAAGTTGCAACCAAAAAGGAGGGCGGCCGCGATCGACGGACGCTTGGCCCGTAGGTGCGGGATGATGGGCCCGAACGGGGAAATGCCGGAATTTATATGCCGGATGTACGAACTGAAGTGCCAATGAGGCCCGAATCGGCCATGGCGTTCGTTGATCGCGAACAGTCGAGCCTCGCGCGATTGATCTTTCGTGTGACGAGTTTTATATTGCAACCATTCATTTCAACGAGCGTAACCGCCGTTCCGGCCGCATTCCCGGAACGGCATCGCCTCATGCATCGATGAACAGACGAACCACGCACGAAGATTCCCTTTGCGGGGTTGCCCGCCCGCTGGACGCGATCGGCGACTGGTGGTCGCTGCTGATCGTCCGCGACGCGTTCGACGGGTTGCGCCGCTTCGGCGAATTCCAGAAGAACCTCGGGCTGGCCAAGAACATCCTGGCCGCGCGTCTGCGCAACCTGGTCGCGCACGGAATCATGGACATCGTGCCGGCCGCGGACGGCGGCGCGCATCACGAATACGTGCTGACCGAGAAAGGGCGCGGGCTTTTTCCACTGCTCGTCGCATTGCGGCAGTGGGGCGAGGATTTCTTCTTCGAACCCGACGAGGCGCACGTGCTGCTCGTCGACCGGAAGACCGGGCTGCCCGTCAGGAAGCTCGAGCTGCGTGCG
Source organism: Burkholderia sp. LK4 (assembly GCF_001043615.1). NCBI lineage: Bacteria > Pseudomonadati > Pseudomonadota > Betaproteobacteria > Burkholderiales > Burkholderiaceae > Burkholderia > Burkholderia sp. LK4. The sequence goes on along the minus strand of NZ_LDUL01000045.1, from coordinate 121,760 downwards.
CAGGACGGGCGCGTGCTCGGGCCGGAGGACACGGTCGTGCTGCCGCCGCCGGACTGACGCGCCTGACGCACCTGACGCGCGGCGATCGGCGATCGCGTCCGCGTTACCGCTTCAACAGCGCATGCGCGTGCACGATCTGCTCGGCGAGCTGGTTGATCGAGATGCGCCGCTCCATCGCCTGCGAGCGGATCTGCTGATAGGCCTCTTCCTCGCTGATCGCGTTGTGCTGCATCAGCAGCGTCTTCGCTTCCTGCAGCGTGCGCGCGGACATCACGCGCTGTTCCAGCTGCGCGATGCGGCGCCGGTATTCGTCGTGCCGCCGGCTCTGGTGACACGCGAGCGCCATCGCGCTCAACAGGCCGAACGAACGCACCGGCGTCGTTACCGCGCTCTGTGCATCGATGCGCAGCATCAGTTCGAGGATCGTCGGGCTTTCGTAGGTCGTGACGGCGATGAGCGGCGGCCGCGCATCGTCCTCGAGCCACGGGATCGACAGGTGCAGCAGGTCGGGCCGGACCGCGAGGATCACGAGGTCGACGCTCTCCGGCAGCGCGGCGGGCGGCGGCCAGCGCTGCTCGCTCGGGCAACCGATGCGCGAGAGCTGCTCGACGAGCAGCAGGCCGTTGTCGTCATCCGGGTAGTACACCATCACGCGCAGCGAGCGCAGTTCGGCGAGCAGGCGCGGCGTCGAGCGGATCGGGGTGCGGGCGCGCATCGTCGGTTACGCCTTCTGTTCGTCGGGCGCGTGCACGCGGTCGCCGAGCGAATGCGTGACGAGGTACGGATCGGGATGCACGCGCCGCGTCGCTTCGCGCACGATCGTGAAATTGCCGTCGGCCGTCGCGCAGCCGATGCGCGGGTACAGGCACGTGTGCTGCGTGAGGCGGTCGATCTTCACGCGGCCCTGTGGCGCGTCGAATTCCGCGTCCGCGAGATGCTCGACGAGCCGGTCGCGCTGGTCGGTGCCGGCGCGCGCGAGCGCATTGGCGAACAGGTGAACCTGGAAATACGCGGCTTCCCACGGCGCGGAGGCGTTCGCGTCGTCGCCGAAGCGCGCCTTGAGCTGCGCGATGCAGCGCCGGTTCACGTCCGAATCGATGGTCTGGAAGTAGGGCGACGACGTGTAGTGGCCGGCCGCTGCCGCACCCATCTGGCCCAGCTCGATCTCGGACGTCGTCAGGCTCGCGATCGGCATCCTGCGTGCATCGAGGCCGGCTTGCGCATACGCACGATAGAACGCGGCCGTGCTGTCGCCGACGAGCGTGCTGAACACGAAGTCGGGCGCTTTCGCGCGGATGTCCTCGACGACCGCCGCGAAATCCTGCTCGGACGCGACGAGCGGCATGTAGACCTCGCCGAGAATCTGGCCTTCCGGATGCTGCGTGACGAGGTCGATCATGATGCGGTTCGACTCGTACGGGTAGATGTAGTCGGACCCGACGAGATACACGCGCGCACCGAACTGCGCGGTCATGAACGCGGCGAGCTGCACGCTGTTCTGGTTCGGGGCCGCACCCGTGTAGATCACGTTCGGCGAGAACTCGAAGCCTTCGTAGAGCGTCGGATAGAACAGCAGCTTGTCCCACTTCTCGACGATCGGAATCAGCGCCTTGCGGCTGCTCGACATGTATCCGCCGAACAGCACGTTCACGCGCTCGGTGGCGATCAGCGCCTCGGCGAGCCGCGCGTAGACGGCCGGGTCCGAACAGGCATCGCGCACGACGGGCACGATCTCGCAGCCGTTCGCGCCGCCCGCTTCGTTGATCTCGGCGATCGCCTGCAGCGTGCCGCGCAACTGGCTCCGGCCAAGGTGCGACGTGCATCCGCTCTGCGAGAACAATACGCCAACCTTCACACTGTTCATTCGGTCGTTCCTGTCTCTTTCGGGTAGAGCCGTCACGCGGTCAGTCGCCCGGCCGCGTGCGCGACGACGGCCGGCAATGCGTCGCCGTTCGCCGCGTGCACGCAGCGCGGGCCGACGCCAAGTATTGTAGACAACCCGGGCGGCTCACCGAACGACAGACCGGCAATCGCGACACCTCGCCGCCGGCCCAGGCGTGCCGCGTGACGCGCATCCTCGACGAGGTAGCGCGGGTCGAACACGTCGATGTCGGCGGCTTCGCCGTCGCTGATCATCAGCACGGCGGCCCGTGCGCTCGCGGTTTCGCGGCGCAGCAATGCCAGCGCATGCCGCAGTGCCGCGCCCGTGCGCGTGCTCATCCCGCTGTCGGCCGCGAGCAGCGCCGCGCGGCGGCCGGCGTCGAACGCTTCGCCGAAATCCTTGAAGCGCGCGTAGTACACGCGATGCCGTCCGTCCGACGTGTAGCCGTGCACGGCCCAGCGGCGCCGCTGCCGGTCGAACAGGTCGCCGAGCACGAACACCGCGCGTTTCTCGAGCGTCGCGACCTGCGCGGCCGTTGACGCCGACAGGTCGAGCAGGATCAGCACGGGCCCGCGCGCGTCGTGCGGCACGCGGCGACGGAACACGCGCGGATCGGGCGCGTGCCCGGCGCGCCGGGCGATGCGTGCGGCGATCGCCGCATCGACGTCGAGCGCATCGCCGTCGAGCTGGCGGCCCACGCGCCGCAGCAGCTCCGATGCGCGCGCGGCCGGCATTCGCTTTGCCGCGCGCCGGTCGGCGTCGATCAGGGCGGAAAGCGACGGCGGCGGCGCCGACGTGGCGGGCGCGCATTCGACGATCGTCGTCCAGTCGCGTCGTTCGCGCTGCGTGTGGCAATTCCACTCGGGATAGCGCGGCGCATCGGGTATGGACGGCGGTGCGTCGTCGCGCTCGTCGCTGTGGCCGCCGGTCGAGGCCGAGATCTCGACGCCGTCGTTGCCCGCCTGTTCGGCCGCCGCGGTGGCCGGCCGTGCCCACAGCCACGCATTGTCGTCGCGATAGGGCAGCCATGCGCCGTCGTCGGGTTCGAAGCGCACGCGCATCTGGCCGAGATCGTTCGCGAGCCTCGACGCAATCGCGCGAAACGCACGGTAATCGTCGAGCGTGTCGCGCCGCTCGGCGAACAGCTGCGCGCCCTTGTCGACCCACGGGTTGCCGTCGCGATACGACGGATCGAACAGCGCTTTCGCGAGCCGCGCGCACAGGCAGCCGAACGTGAGCCCTTCGCGGCCGATCGGCGCGAACGCCGGCGCCCAGAACGTCGCGAGCCCCGGCCATTCGCGGGCCAGCAGCGCCTCGACGCGCGCATCCTCGATCACGCCGGCAACGGCCGAACCGATCTGTGTCAGCGTGTCGGCCGGCTCGCCGGACGGCGAGTGGCGCCAGTGGGCCAGCGCGTGCGCGGCCGCCGCGATGCGCGCATCGGGCGGTAACGCACGGGGCACCCGCAGCGCGGCATGGCCGAGCGTCGCGCGCATCGCCGCATCGTCGAGGCGCACGTCGGTCTCGTGCGCGGTCATCCCGTGCAGGAAGCGGGCGAGTGGCAGTGCGCTCATGTCGCGAAGTGCGCGGCGGCCATCGTCTGCAACGCGACACGCGTGTCGGCATCGTCGGTCGCCGCGTCGCTGATCGCGATCCGGCAGGCATCGAGCGGCGCGAGCCCCGCGACGATCAGCCGGGCCGCGTGCACGAGCAGGCGCGTCGACGCGCCTTCGTCGAGCCCGTTGCCCGCCTGTGCCAGTGCACGCGTGCGCTGCGCGAGATCGACGAGCCGGCGCGCGGTTTCGCGATCGGCGCCGCTTTCGCGCACGACGACGTCGGCCTCGTGCGCGGCATCCGGATAGCCGAAGTCGATTGCGACGAAACGTTGCCGCGTCGACGGCTTCAGCCGCCGGTGCTCGCCGTGATAACCGGGGTTGTACGAGATCACCAGATGGAAATCCGGATGCGCATGTACGACTTCGCCGAGCCGGTCGAGCGGCAGCACGCGCCGAGAATCGGTCAGCGGGTGGATCACGACCGTCGCGTCGGGGCGCGCCTCGACGATCTCGTCGAGATAGCAGATCGCGCCGTGCCGCGCCGCGAGCGTGAGCGGCCCGTCGGCCCAGTAGGTGCCGTCGGCGTCGAGCAGGTGGCGGCCCGTCAGGTCGGCCGCCGACGTGTCGTCGTTGCACGCGACCTGGATCAGCGGCAGGCCCATGCGCCACGCCATGTATTCGACGAAACGCGTCTTGCCGCAGCCGGTCGGTCCTTTCAGCAGGACCGGCAGGTGATGGCGGCAGGCCGTCTCGAACCAGTCGGCCTCGGCACCGGCCGGCTGGTAGAACGGCACATCGGCGATGCGGTGCCCGGCGAGCGGATCGGTGGCCAGCGGCGTATCGCGTGCGCTCATTACCACCTCCCCGTCATCATCAGCATGCCGGGCAGCCAGCAGGTGCCGACGCCGATCGCGATCGTGTAGCCGGGCAGGAAGCGCACGGTCCGCTTCAGCCCGAGCGCGACGAAGAACAGGAACCACAGGCTCGACCACAGCAGCCACATCGCCCCGAAACGCGCGTCGCTCGACGTGCCCGCGTAGACGAGTGCGCTGATCGCGACGAACAGGCAATACCAGCCGAGGCCGGCGCCTTGCAGCCCGCGCCACTGGACGGCGGCGAGATACAGGTACGTGAACGCGAACAGCAGCCCGCCCGCGCTCGAGAAAAACTGCGGCGGCGCCGACGCCTGCACGAGGCCGGCGAGGTTGATCAGCAGCGCGAGCAGCCCGACGAGCAGGTTCAGGCCGGCCGCGTCGCGCGGTTCGATGCGGCCGGTGAGCGCGACGCCGTTGACGACCAGCACCGCGCCGATGAAGAAGAGAGCGACACCGAGCATGATGAAGGCTCCAGAGTGAGACAGCGCCGTTCGCGCAGGCAGCGCGAACGGCCGGGCGGGGCGCGGGTTCAGCGATGCGCGTGCGCTTCGGACGGAATGCCTTCGATCGGGCATTCGGGCGTGCCGGGTGTCGCGCGTGTCAGGCGTTCGACGGCCTGGCGCGTGCCGTCCGGGTCGTTCACCCAGTTCGCATAGAACTCGAACGGGCATTGCGCGACGCCGTTCGGCGATTCGCCGGAACCGATCTTGCCCGTGTAGCCGCGGTGCAGCAGCTTGTACAAGTGGTTCTGCGACTGCATGTTGCGGCGCGCGTCGCGGATCAGGCTCACCGACAGCTCCGCGTACTGCACGCCATTCTCTTCCTCGCCGCATTCGCCGAGCGTGCGGCCGTCGAAGCCGACGATCGCCGAGTGGCCGAAATACGAGTACACGCCGTCGAATCCGGACGCATTCGCGACTGCCACGTAGCAGTTGTTCATGAACGCCATCGCTTTCGACACGAGCACCTGCTGGTCCTTCGCCGGGTACATGTAGCCCTGGCAGCGCACGACGAGTTCTGCGCCGCGCATCACGCAGTCGCGCCAGATTTCCGGGTAGTTGCCGTCGTCGCAGATGATCAGGCTGATCTTCAGGCCCTTCGGCCCTTCGGCGACGTACGTGCAGTCGCCCGGATACCAGCCTTCGACCGGCACCCACGGCATGATCTTGCGGTACTTCTGCACGATCTCGCCCTGGTTGTTGATCAGCACGAGCGTGTTGTACGGCGCCTTGTCCGGGTGTTCCTCGTGGCGCTCGCCGGTCAGCGAGAACACGCCCCACACGTTCGCCTTGCGGCACGCGGCCGCGAAGATGTCGGTTTCCTCGCCGGGGATCGTCGATGCGGTGTCGTACATCTCCTTCGCGTCGTACATGATCCCGTGCGTCGAATACTCGGGAAACACGATGAGATCCATGCCGGGCAGGCCGCGCTTGATGCCGACCACGCGCTCCGCGATTTCGCGGGCGTTCGCGATCACGTCGGCGCGCGTGTGCAGGCGCGGCATCTTGTACTGGACGACGGCGACGCCGACGGCGTCGTTGCTGCTGGAAATATCGCCATGACGCATGGTGTGCTCCTGGTTCGGGTGAAGACGTGCGTTTTCGAAAGACAAAAAAAAGCCCTTGCCTCGACGAGCGAGGCAAGGGCTTCTTTGCCGGTCCGTTCATCCGACAACGCTGTCGGATAACGGGAATGCGGATGGGCGGCCCGAAACGGGGCCGGCGAAGCGCGGGCTAGCGGGCGCGCGCTGCGCACGATCGTGGGACGTCTTTGTCTGCCGGATCGATGGGATGCACTCTAGGCAAAGTTTTTTATGGACGCAACATCGCGTATACCCCTGCACGCGGTGAGGGCGCGGCGTGCGTCCGGGATCGTGTATTGCGCCGCGCGATCGATCGGGGTCGGACACACGCTTGCGTGAACGACGGCGCGTTGTCGTGCCGCGCCGGCTTCGATGGATCGACCGGCCGGCGCGTCGGCATCGGTCATCAAGGTTGCGTGTGCAACCTTTTTTTGCGCGATGCCGATGCGCGATGCGCGCCGACCCACGCTCAACCACGCTTAACCACGGTCGCTCACCGCGTTGCTTTCGAGAAAGCTGTCCACCGCGATCAACGACTGTTCGTCGAGCGTGCCGAGCACGCTTTTCAGCTTCAGTTGCAGCTTCAGCGCGTCGAGATAGCTGTCGAACAGCTTCTGCCGGATGCCCGAGATGTCGCGCCGCAGGTTCAGCGTTTCGTACGTCGTGCTGTAGCCGACCTGATGCGCCTTCATCGACGAATCGTATGCGAGCCGTGCGGCCTGCAGCGACTGCTGCAGCGCGCGGATGCGCTTGCCGACCGATTCGAGCGCGGACAGCGCCTCGCGATGATCGGTGCCCAGTTGCTCCTCGACTTCGCGCAGTCGGTTGCGGTACTGCTCGGTCACGTGCTCGGCTTCCACCTGCCGGTAGTACACGCTGCCGCCGGAGAAGATCGGGATCGTCACCTGCACGCCGACCGCGCTCTGATGGAAGTCGGAGCGATCGGTCAGGCCGCGCAGGTTCGGGTTGAGCCCGCGCGAATACGACGCGAACAGGTCGACGGTCGGCAAGTGCTCGGCGCTGACGCGCTTCGCGGCGAGCCGCGCGACCTGGACGTCGCGGTACGCCTGCCGGTACGCGGGGTTGTCCTGCGGCGCATAGTCGCCCGACGGAATGCGCGGCGACGAGCCGCGCATCGCGAGCCGCGGCCAGCGCGAGAAATCGATCGTCGACCCGAGCAGCGTCTCGTAGCGCGCACGGCGCGCGTCCACGTCGGTTTGCGCGAGGGCTTCGTCGGATTGCGCAAGACTGCGGCGCGCCTCGATTTCGGCCGTGTCGCCGATCGTCTTCATGCCGAGCTGTGCCATGCGTCGCGTATCGCTTTCGAGCCGGGTGAGCGCGTTCACTTCGTCGTCGGCCGACTGCAGTTTCTCGCGCGCGCTCAGCAGGTCGAAACACGCGTTCGCGACGCGCAGGATCAGGTCCTGCTTCGCGACCTCGAGCTTCTGCTTCGCCGATTCCTCGTACTCGGTCGCGCGCCGCATGTCGTACAGGTAGGGCACGTTGAACAGCGCCTGCGTGACCTGCGCGGAACCGTATGCGGCATTGCTCGATCCGCTGACGTCGATGCCGAACAGGTTCGCGTGCGTGCCGTAGCGTCCCCACTCGAGCTGCGCGGCGGCCTGCGGCAACATCTGCGCGCGTGCTTCGGGGAATTTCTGGCGGGCCGCATCGTATTCGCTGCGCGCCTGCAGGTAGCGCGGATCGTGCACGACCGCGTACTGGTAGGCGGTGTCGAGGCAGAACGCACGCGCGTTCGCCGATACGCCGGTTATCGTTACAGCGAACAATGTCACGGTTGCAAGTCGGGGATTCCACCTAGTCGTAAAACTTGATAGGGAATTACCCGAATTCCGCGTCGCCGATCCGCAATTCGCGCGCCTCGTTTCAAACATGGCCGTCTCCGTCTCCTGCCCGTGCCGCAATGCATTGCGCCGGGATTTAAACGTATTGAAATTGAAATTCAAACAGCGTGAATGCCTGCCATCCGTGGCGCACCGGAAAACGCGCCTGTAAGAGTGTGTCCTCCATTGAATTCCGATGCGCCCGCATGATAGCCTGATTTCGGCTCGTAATCGCAGTGATTATTAGATTAACAAGTCGCTAGGGATTAAAAGCCGTTTGTCTTTCTATGAAGGTTCTTTGCATCATCTTTATTTTTTACGAGGAGAGAATGATGAAGGTCATGACGACGGAACAGGTCAGGAATGTGCATGGCGGCGGTGCGATCAGCTCGCTGGGTAGCCTCGCCGTTGACGCCGCGCCGGTGGTGACCGCGCTCGGCCAGTTCCTGCCGAGCCTCGGCAATTACCTGCAGAACCCGAAGACGTTCAATAACACCGGCAAGTAACCGCCGTGCGCGGGGAGGCGCCCCCCGCGCGAAATGCCGCTAAACAGAAGGAAAAGAATCGATCGCCGAAGTGGCAATAAAGCGAATCCGGAATGCATTATTTCCGGTTCGGGCGATTATCAGGAGGCGGGAGTGCCGGATTATCACCGTAATAAAGTAAACGGCCATTGAGATTGCAATTGGCTGACGGTGGCGGGCATTCCGACAATATAAAGGCCACAACAAATGCGAGACATCACGGAAGAACAGGCCCGCCAGATTCGCGGCGGCGCGTCGCTTTACTCCAATTCGGCCGCCTATACGGTCGATCTCGTCAACCAGTCGATCGGGACCACGCTGCAGGGCCTGATGACCCAGTACCAGGCCCGCGCCGTCGAACAGTTCCGGATGTCGCTCGGCTCGTCGCGCTGAGCGGCCCGCCAGGCGGCCGGTAATACCGGTCTTCCGTCGCAGCCGGCAGCGTGCCGGCTGTGCCCTTGCGTATCGCGCACGACCCGCCACGGGCCCGCACCGGCAGGCCCGGGCGGCGTGTCGTCGCGCCCCGGGTGCCCGACCATGCTCTTCAATACGCGTAAAGTCCGTCCGGTCCTGCAGGACGAGGTGACGGAGTGCGGCCTGGCCTGCCTCGCGATGATCGCGTCGTGGCACGGGCGCGAAACGACGTTGCGTGCGCTGCGCAACCGCTATCCGGTCCGGATCGATTCCGGGCTGTCGTTCTTCGACCTGATGGAGATCTCAAACGATCTCGGCCTGCGCGCACGCGGGCTGCAGTTCGACGCGGGCGAACTCGACGCGCTCAAGACGCCGTGCATCCTGCACTGGGGGATGAACCACTATGTCGTGCTGACGAAGGTCGGCTACGGCAGCGTGCACATCGTCGATCCCGCGCTCGGCGAAACGAAGCTGCCGCTCGCGCAGGCGCTCACGCACATCACGGGCTACGCGCTCGAACTGAATCCCGATATCGGCTTCACGCGGGCGGGGCGGGCCGACCGGATCCGGCTGCGCGACTACCTCGAAGGGCTGACCGGCATTCGCAAGAGCCTCGCGATCGGCATCGCAGGCGGCGTCGCCGCGCAGCTCCTGCTGCTGCTTGGCCCGTCGTACGTGCAACTGACGATCGACGAGGCGCTGAAGAAGACCGACGTCGACATCCTGTACCTGCTGACGATCCTGTTCGCGATCGTGTTCCTGTTCGACACGCTCTACGCGAACCTCGTCGGCAACATCAAGAGCTACCTGCGCAACATCGTGTCGCAGCAGTTGTCGGCGAACATGGTCGGGCATCTCGCGCGGCTGCCGATCGGTTATTTCCTGTTCCACAACACCGGCGATTCGATCTCGCGCGTGTCGTCGGTGTCGGAGGTCGGGCGGTTTCTCGTCGACGGGCTGGTCGGCGGGCTGCTCAATATCGTCACCTGCACGCTGACGCTCGTGCTGATGCTGTACTACAGCCCGGTGCTGGCCGGCATCAGCCTGGCCGGGATGATGCTGTTCGCGCTCAGCCGGCTCGCGATCCAGCCGCAACTGCAGGACGCGATGTCGCAGATCCTCACACGCGGCGCGGAAGCCGACGCACTGCTGATCGAGAACATCCGCTCCGCGCACTCGATCAAGCTGCTGTCGGCCGAAACCGCGCGCAGCAGCCTGTGGGTCAACGCGTTTACGCAGAAGCTGCAGGCGATGCGCCAGCAGGAGCGGCTGCAACTGCTGTTCGATGCGGTGTCGAAGGGGATCGTGCACGTCGAGCAGCTCGCGATCGTCACATACGGCGCGTGGCTTGTCATGCACGGCCAGAGCACGATCGGCGTGATCTACGCGTTCATCCAGTACAAGAACCTGTTCGCGGACAAGTTCATCGATTCGATCCAGCTCTACGTGCGCCGCAAGGTGTTGCAGGTGCACATGGACCGCGTCGCCGACGTGTTGCAGACCGAGACCGAGGAACCCGCGCCGGACGCGGTCGTGCGGCCCGTCGACGGTTTCGACGGCACGCTTTCCATCCGCGCGCTGTCGTACACGCCGAAGGGCGGCAACCGCCCGATCCTGCGCGACATCGCGCTCGACGTGCCGGCCGGCAGCAAGATCGCGATCGTCGGCCGCACCGGCAGCGGCAAGACGACGCTGCTGAACCTGATCTGCGGGCTCGTGCGGCCCGAGCCCGGCACGCTGTTCGTCGGCGGCGTCGATCTCGCGGAAGTGAACCTGCGGCAGTACCGCAAGCATCTCGCCGCCGTCACGCAGTCCGACCAGCTGTTTCGCGGCACGATCCGCGACAACATCACGAACTTCGCGCCCGCGCCGCGCATCGGCGCGATGTTCGACGCGGCGAAGCTCGCGTGCATCCACGACGAGATCGAGCGGCTCGACCATCGCTACGACACGCCGCTCGGCGATACGCAGAAATTCCTGTCGGCCGGGCAGATGCAGCGGCTCCTGATCGCGCGGGCGCTGTATTGCGAGCCGCGCCTGCTGATCCTCGACGAATTCTCGTCGAACCTCGATCAGGCGACGACCCACGAGATCTGCCGCAACGTGCTGACGCTACCGTGCACGATCGTGCTCGTCACGCACGACGCGTCGATCCTGTCGATGGTCGACCGGATCTACCAGATGCACGACGGCGTATTGACCGACGCGACCGATGCGTGGCGTGCGGCCGAGGAGGCACGGTGATGCTCGGGCGACTCTTCCTGCTCAATCCTTTCTCGTATGCGTTTCTGGTGCGGCGCGCGGTGCGGGCCGTCGCGCTGCGCACGTCGCCGGCGCGCGGGCTGCGGCTGATGCGCTGGTGCTCGGGCGCGTGCCTGCGCTGCTTTCCGTGCATTCGCGAGTCGATCGAGCGCGCGGTCGCGTACATGCTGAGCGCGCACCTGAACGACGATCCGCGGCGCGTGCGGGACGTGTCGGCGGCGATCGTGCGCGAACTGTTCGAAGCGGAATTCGCGGGGCTCAAGCTGCGCACGCACAGCCTTGAATCGATGAAGTCGATGATCGACGGGATGGCGTGCGAAGGCGACGAGCAGCTGCGGGCGGCACTCGCGCGCGGCGGCCCGCTGATGCTCGCGGGGCTGCACTTCGGCAACCTGATGCTGTTCGTCACGAAGCTGCGCTTCATGATTCCCGACGACCGCAAGCTGATGGTGATCCTGCACCGGGATGCGCCCGGTGCGTTCTTCGACGATGCGCTGCGGCTCGTCGCCGAATACGGCGCCGGCGAAGTCGAGTTCATCGACATCGAGGAGCGCGTGCACCTGCGGCGGCTGATCACGAGCCTGCGGCGCGAGGCGCCCGTGTTCCTGCTGTTCTCCGACCTGCACGGCAAGTTCGGCAAGACCAACCGCTGCCGGCTCGGCGGCCGCTGGGTGCGGATGGCCGGCGGCGGCGTGAAGCTCGCGGTCGAGCAGGGGATTCCGCTGCTCGTCGCGTATGCGACGGGCGTGCCGTTCCGCGATCGCTGCGCGGTGCATTTCACCGAGCTCGCGGCCAGCCCGCTCGTGCCGATGCTCGGCGCGGACGACGACGCGTCGCCGGTGCGCGCCACGCACCAGCGCATCGTCGACCGTCTCGAACAGGCGCTCGTACGCCAGCCGGAGCAGTGGCATTTCTGGGAACACTTCACGCCTTACCTGATGCCGACGCCGCTGCTCGATGCGGCCGCGCGGCGTCGCTCCTGACGAGCCCGCCCCATGCCGACCTGGAATTCCGCCCTCCGAGAACAGAAGCCGTCGCGCAAGCTCGCGCGCGGTACGACTTTCGGCACCGTGATCCACGGCGTCGTCGACGTGCCGGTGTCGATGCGCTTCTTCTGCTACCTGTCGCTCGCGATGTTCGCGATGTTCGTGACCGCGCTCGTCGAACTGAGCTACGCGAATACCGAGAGCGTGTCGGGGATGCTGACGCCGCGCTCGGGGCTGATCGGTGTCAGCGCGCCGCCGGGCTGGGCCGTGCGCGACGTCTACGTCGGCAAGGACCAGTACGTGAAGGCCGGCCAGCGGCTGCTGGCGGTGACGCGCGACACGAGCTTCGTGAGCCAGGCGAACAACGTGCAGGGGATGCGTGCGGCGCTCGACCGGCAGCGCGTCGAGGTCACGCAGCAGATCGACGCGGCACGCCTCGAATACAGGTCGTCGGTACAGCAGATCAACCAGCAGATCGCCGCGCAGGGCGAGAGTCGCGGGCTGATCGACCGGCAGATCCAGGACCAGAAGCGCATCGTCGACGAGTACGGCGAACGGCGCGCGCGCGTGAAGCAGCTGCTCGACGAACAGGTCGTGACGCTCGAACAGTACAACCAGGTCAACACGCAGTACCTGCAGGCCGGGCAGGCGTACCAGGACCTGCTGCTGCGGCGCGCCGAGCTCGCGAAGAATGCGATGAAGCTGCGCGGCGACCTCGACACGATGCAGAGCAAGTACGACGGGGCGAACGCGGAGCTGAAGATCAAGCAGGAGGAGCTGAACGCGAAGGAATACAACATCGACGAGAACGTGAACCAGGTGCTGTACGCGCCGGCCGACGGGCAGATCGTGCGGCTCGACGTCGTGCAGGGCGGCGTGATCGACCCGCCGGGTACGCGCGTCGTCGAAATCCTGCCCGCGAAGGCCGACGGGCTGATCGCCGAGGTCTACATTCCGTCGTCGAAGGCCGGCTTCGTGAAGAAGGGGCAGGAGGTGAAGGTTGCGTACGCAAGCTATCCGGTCGAGAAGTTCGGCACCTATCGCGGCAAGGTGCTGTCGATCTCGCCCGTCGCGTTTTCCGCGAAGGAGCTGAACCTGCCGGGCGATGCCGCCACGCCGCAGACCTACTTCAAGACCTGGGTCGAGCTGGCCGACCGCACGCCGGCGTTCGAAGGGCGGCCGCTGTCGCTGCGGGCCGGGATGATGCTGAAGGCCGACATCGTGCTGGAGCGGCGCAGCCTGCTCGAATGGCTGTTCGAGCCGTTGTACCGGATCCGTCAACGCCTGTTCGGCGTGCCGGCCTGAGCCGATGGCGAGCCGGGACACGTACCGCCGCCGTGCGCGGCCGGGCGCCGTGCGTCCGCTGTCGCGCTGGCTCGGCGCGACGCTGTTCGCGTGCGCGGCCGCCGCGCATGGCGCGCCGCAGCCGGACGCGGACGCCGAACCACGCTGGCAGGCCGGCGCCGACGGGATCGGCTTCTGGCCGGGCGGCGACGCGGACGGATTCGATGCGAGCGCATGGGCGACCGACGCGGGGCCGGCGCGCGGCGGGCGCGGCAGGCACGGCAGACACGGAGAAGAGGCCGACGGGCCGCAACCCGACGCCGTCCCGTTGACGGCGCGCAAGATCACGCTCGGCCAGCGAACCGGCGGGGCGGGGCGCGCATGCGCGGCAGCACCCGACGACGGCGCGGACGGCATCGGCTTCGACGACGGTGGCGCCAGTGCCTCCGGTGGCGCCGTTGGCGGCTGCGATCCGGCCGCGCCGCGCGACGCGGCGGCGGGCGACATGCCGGCGCCCGGCGTCGTCCACGCCGACCGGATGCCGTACGAACTGCATCCGGTCGATCCGTCGCGGCTGCCCGATCTGCCGGCCGCCCAGGCGCCGCCGTTGCTGACGCAACTGATGGGTGACGACCGCAACATGGTCGGCCTCGGCTGGCACTTCGTCGGCACCACCGGCCGATCGACGCCCGTGACGACGCACACGGACGCACTCGGGCTGAACAGCTTCCAGAACCAGGGGTCGCAGCTGTCGCTCGGCAACACGAACACGCTGGCGTTCACGCTGACGCATTTTTTCTCGGAGAACTGGGCGGCCGAACTCGGCGCGGGCATTCCGCCGGTGCTGACGCTGCGCGGGCACGGCAGCATCGCGCTGCCGCTCGACCGGATCTTTTCAGGCGTCCAGGGGCGCTTTCCGCTGATCGATCTCGCGAACACGCAAAGCAACCCGCTCGCGACCACGCGCGCGTGGCTCGGGTCCGTCGTGTTCAAGTATTACCTCGGCGAGCGCGACGACCGTTTCCGCCCGTTCGCGGGCATCGGCGTCAGCTATACGCGCTTCACGAACACGAACCTGAATCCCGTGTTCCAGCGCAAGCTCGCGTCGCTCGGCGGGCTGCTCGCGGCGGGCGCGGACATCGGCAGCCTGCAGTCGCTGCTGCTCGACCCGGCGCTGTTCCAGCGGATCTGGGATGCCGGCGGCGACCTGCTGCTGTCGGGCAAGACCAACGTGTCGGCGAAGGTGAAGAGCGTGTGGGAGCCGGTGTTCACCGTCGGCGCGAGCTACCAGATCACGCGCCAGTTCTGGATCACCGGCATGGTGACCTATATCCCGTTACGTACGAAGATTACGCTGGATATCGACCAGCCGAACCGGCAGCTCGCGTCGAACACGTTCGACATTGCCGCGAACCCCGTGCTGGCGAGCGTGCTGCTCGCGTTCCGCTTCTGACCGGTGCGCCGGCCCTTTTTCATGAATTTGACGCGCGACGCTGGGATAATGTCGGCGTTTGGCTGCGTCAACGATGGAAGGAGGCCCCATGGGCGACAACGATAACCGCACCGAGACCGACAACCGCGCCGATCTCGAATCGATGGAAGCGCGCCAGCGCCGCTTCGAGGAAGACCTGGTCGACGCTTACGACGAAGAACTCGAGATGGAGCTCGACGATCGCCGCTTCGACGACAGCGACGACCTGCTGTTTTCGCAGGAGCGGCGCGAAGCGCGCAAGCAGTATTTCCGCGAGCTGTTCCGCCTGCAGGGCGAACTCGTGAAGCTGCAGGACTGGGTCGTGAGCACGGGGCACCGGCTCGTCGTCATTTTCGAGGGGCGCGATGCGGCCGGCAAGGGCGGCGCGATCAAGCGCATCACGCAGCGGCTGAACCCGCGCGTATGCCGCGTGGCGGCGCTGCCGGCGCCGAACAACCGCGAACGCACGCAGTGGTATTTCCAGCGCTATGTCGCGCATCTGCCTGCCGGCGGCGAAATCGTGCTGTTCGACCGCAGCTGGTACAACCGCGCGGGTGTCGAGCGTGTGATGAACTTCTGTACCGACGACGAATACGAGGAGTTTTTCCGTTCGGTGCCCGAGTTCGAGAAGATGCTCGTGCGCAGCGGGATCCAGATCGTCAAGTACTGGTTCTCGATCACCGACCACGAGCAGGAAGTGCGGTTCCAGAGCCGGATCGAGGATCCGCTCAAGCAATGGAAGCTGAGCCCGATGGATCTCGAGAGCCGCCGCCGCTGGGAAGCCTACACGGCCGCGAAGGAAGAGATGCTGCTTCGCACGCACATTCCGGAAGCGCCGTGGTGGGTCGTGCAGGCGGTCGACAAGAAGCGCGCGCGGCTGAACTGCATTCACCATCTGCTGCAGCAGGTGCCGTATCACGAGGTGCCGCACGCGCCGATCGACCTGCCGCCGCGCGAGCATCACGAGGACTACATCCGCCGGCCGGTGCCGGACGACATGATCGTCCCGGACACTTACTGACCGACCGACTGACCGGCGCCGGGATTCGTCCGGCCACGCGGGGAACGCAGACGCGTTGCCCGCGCGTCACGTCGCCGGAAATCCCGAGCGCCCTTGCGTCAGGTCGAACAGTTCGGTTCTTGCCGCGGCTTCGGCGTTTTCCGGCAGCTTGATCGAGAGCTTCACCGTCATCCCGTACGCGCTGTCCACGAGCGTGTATCCGGCCTGTTCGATCCAGCGGCGCACGCGTGCCTCGTCCGGGTAGCCGATCTCGATCGCGAGCCGCGTGTAGCGGACACGTTCGACGCGCTGGGCGTCGAGCAGCGCCGATGCGATCGCATCCGTATAGGCCCGCACCAGTCCGCCCGCGCCGAGCTTCACGCCGCCGTAGTAGCGTACGACCGCGCCGAGCACGCCGTCGAGATCGTGATGGCGCAGCACTTCGAGGATCGGCCGGCCCGCGGTGCCCGACGGCTCGCCGTCGTCCGACATGCCCGACTGACCACCCGCCAGCAACGCCCAGCACACGTGGGTGGCCGCAGGATGCTCGTCGCGCAGGCGCTGCAGCGCCTGCATCGCGGCGTCGCGATCGTCGACGGGGATCGCGAACCCGATGAAGCGGCTCTTGCGGATCTCGAGTTCGCGGATGCAGGTGGTGGCGAGCGAGTAACTCATGCGTCGCGAGATGAAAGGTGTAGGGAAATCAAGATGATGACGGCCGGGCGATGCGTTGGATATCGACCCGCGCAGGCCTCGGGCGGCGGCACGAGGGGGCGGGATGAAACAGGAATTTTACCGTGGCGCGCATCGACGCCTTTCGAAGCCGTCAAAACGCGATGCCGATGTGAATGCTCAGGTGCGGCCAAGCGCACCGGCTTGGCCACGCGACTCGACGTCCCGGATTCGAAGGCAGGTCCACCGGATCACGGTTGTCTCGACGTCTTGGCGCCGGCGCCGATCTGGAGCGCATACAGCTCGGCAACGTCGACCGCCCGACGGCTGCTGCGTTCGACCGATCCTTCTTTCGTCCACAGGAATGGATGGAAGCTGAAGCATTGATCCGTCGTCAGGCGCTGGACATCGGCCTGCCAGCCGGGCCAGCGCATGCTCGCGTAGAAGTCGCTCAACGTGTCGCCGAGCGACCATCGCACGAAGTCGCCGTACCCGATCCCGAGGGGCTCCCATTCCAGCGTGTCGGGTGCAAAGTAGTACACGGAGCCCGTGTCCTCCCCGAGTGCGCCGCCATTCAAGGCGAAGAATCCGCCGACGGCATCATCCGCGACCAACAGAAAGCCGGAGGAGCGTCCCTGATTCCAGCCGACGATGTCCCGGGGCAACGCGGGATGGCCCGAGCCGAGCAGACGAAGGTAGCCGCCGTCCACGAGCAGGCCGCCGGTCGAATAGGCGATGGCCCCCAGGAGCGATCGCGTGGTGACCTGAAGGGTGGACAGGATTTCGCCATTCCGGCCCGATGGCGGCAATATCTCGCAACGATCACGCGCTGCCGCCGACCACTCGATCAATGACGGCAGGGCGGATTCACGCTCGTTGACCAGTTCGTCCAGCGGACGCATGTGTCTTCTCTCCAGGTGGTTCGGTTCGGCATGGGTCGAGCCGGGGCGATACGGCCTGCACCGGCTCGTGCGGCATCAACGCGCCCCGACCGACGAGCGCAGTGCCGCGCCGAGCGTGCGCAGTGCCTGCCGGGCTCGCGCATCGGTCAGGCTCGAGTGGAGCACCACGTCGCGCGTCGGCAATGGCGGCAGCCCGTATCGCGCACCGACGTCGACCGTGCCGGCGGGCGCCACGCGATGCCCGAGCGCCGCGACGGCCAGCCCCGCGGACACCGCCGCGCCGATCGTCGCGATGCCGCCGCCGACGAACACCTCCGTCCAGGCGACACCGGCCTGGTCGAGCGCGCCGATCGCCATGCGGCGCACGCTGCAGGGCTCGGCTTGCGTGGCCAGCCGCAGCGGTTGCGGCGGATGGTACTCGAAATCCGTCGCGGCCATCCAGCCGAACGACTCCGACAGGATGGTTTCGCCGTCGAGCCGCCGGCTGTCGTGCTGCAGCGCGACGGCCGCGTCGAGCTGGCCGCGGTCGAATGCATCGAGCACGTCGCGCGACGCGGCGACGCGGATCTCCAGCACGAGCGTCGGCTCCGCCTCGCTCATGCGCCGCAGCAGCATCGGGAGATCGGCGCCGACGACATGGTGGCTGACGCCGATCACCAGCCGCCGCCGGCCGGTGCCGAACGCGCCGACCGCACCGTGGTGGGCGGCCACCAGTTCGCGCGCCGGCTCCAGGAATGCGGTGCCGTCGGCCGACAGGCGAACCTGCCGCGGTGTGCGTTCCAGCAGGCGGCGGCCGAGGCCGCTTTCGAGCCGCTTGATCTTCAGGCTCACAGCGGACTGCGTCGTGTCCATCGCCTCGGCGGCCCGCGTGAAGCTCTTGAGGTCGGCGGTCAGCACGAACGCCTGCACGGCTTCGATGTCGAGCGTTTTCATCGCACACTCATCCATTGAAAAATTGAATCATTGAAATATTCTGCCATCGTATTTTCAAATGATTCAAGGTCTTCTACGCTGTTCTCGAGCCATTCGGAATCTCCGTTTCCGTTCAGGAGTCGATCATGCTGACCGCGTACTACGTGCACCGCCTGCCGGCGGACTACGACCTCGACATCGTCCGCCATCGCGTGCGCGAGCGCGGCAAGCTCTGGGACGACGCGCCGGACCTGGTGTTCAAGGGGTTCCTGCTGCGCGAGGCGGGCCGCTACGGTGCGACGGAAAACGGCTATGCGTCGTTCTATCTGTGGCGTAACGAGCAGGCGTTCGCCGGGTTCGTCACGGGCGGCCGGTACCGGGTCGTGACGGACAGCTTCGGCCGCGCGCCGATCGACGTGCAGGTCGCGCTCGATGCGCGCAAGGGCAGTGCGTCGACGGGGCGCTTCGTTCGTCTGGAAGCCGTCGATATTCCGGCGGATGCCGACCTCGAGGCGACGCTGGCGCGGGAGGTGGCGCGCAATCGCGAAGTGGCGGCGCGGCAGGGTGTGGTGGCGGCCGCGGTCAGCCTGGACTCGCTACGCTGGCGGCTCACGTGTGCCGTCGTCACCGAACACGATCCGGACGACGGCGGCGCAGGCACGGTGTATCAGGTGCTGCATCTGGCGAGGCCGTTGCTCGATACGCTGGAAGGGAGCGGAGCATGACGACGGGTGCCGCGTCGCGATCGCGAGCCGGGCCGTCGGGTGCCGTGAGCGACCCGGCATCCGTGCGATTGCCGGCCGGCCTCGTGGTCGCCGCGCATCTGGCCGGGATCGCGGCGGGGATCGCCGCGATTGCCACGCTCGCGACGCTGCTGGCGCTACTGTTCCGGTGAGGATCGCCGGTGCGCACGGCGGAAGACGGAGGAGCCGGGCGCGACACGCGCGGCTCCTCCGCTGGGTTGGCGCCGCTCAGTGCCCCTGCAACCGGATATCCCGCGACGACGCACCGACGTACACGGTGCCGCCCGGCACGAACCGCCAGCCGTTACGCGACGTATCCCACACGCTCTGCATGCGCGGCGACACGGTCACGCGTACACGCCGCGCCTCGCCCGGATTCAGCCGGATCTTCTCCCAGCCGACCAGCCGCTTCGGCGGTTCGTCCTTGTACGGCACGCCGAGATAGACCTGCGGGATCTCCGCACCGGCGACGCGCCCGTCGTTGCGTACCGTGAACGCGACGCTCAGCGACCCGTCCCACTGCTTCGACACCGACAGCCCCGAATACGCGAAGTGCGTGTACGACAGCCCGTAGCCGAACTCGAACATCGGCTTGATGTTGCGCGCGTCATACCAGCGATAGCCCATGTTCAGCTTTTCCGCGTAGACCGGGTCGTTGTCGAACGTGCCGTTTTGCCCCCAGGCCGGCGAATCCTGATCGCGCGCGGGGAAGGTGACGGGCAGTTTGCCGGACGGATTGACCGCGCCGAACAGCACGTTCGCGATCGCCTTGCCGCCGGCTTCGCCCGGATACCACGCCTCGACGATCGCCGACACGTTGTCCTTCCACGGCATCAGCACCGGATTGCCGCTCTGGACGACGACGATCGTATGCGGATTCGCGCGCGCGACGGCTTCGACGAGCGCGTCCTGGTTCGACGGGTTCGCGAGGCTCAGGCTCTGCAGGTCGCCGAAATCCTCGCCGGCCGGCTGGGCCACCACGACGATCGCGACGTCCGAGCGGCCCGCGAGTGCCGCGGCCTGGTCGATTTCCTGCTGCGTATACGCACGGAACGGCGACTGCTGGTCGCTGTTGCCCGCATACGTGACCTGCGCGGCCGGCGCAAGCGCGCGGATGGCCGCGACGATCGGCACGTCGACCTTCAACCACGGATTGCGCCACCAGCTGCACCCGGTCGACGCGCCGAACGTCAGGCCGCCGCAACCCGCGAACGAACCCGACACCGGGTCGCGCGTGTTGCCCGAGCCGCCGCCGGACAGCACGGCCGCGTCCGCATGGCCGCCGATCACGGCAATGCGCGACAGCGCCGATGCTGCCAGCGGCAATTGATTGCCGTCGTTCTTCAGGAGCACGATCGACTGCTCGGAAGCGGCCTGCGCGAACCGGTTCGCGGCCGCGAAATCGATCGTGCCGCCGCCGGTGGCCGGATCGTCCATCACGCCGACGCGGATCATCACGGCGAGCTTGCGCCGCACCATGTCGTCGAGCCGTGCGGTCGACACCGAGCCGTTCGCGATCGCCTGCTTGACGGCCGTCGGCGTCAGGTACACGCTCGGCCCGACGTCCTCTTCCTCGTCGAGCCCGGCATTGATCGCGGCGGCCGTGCTGTGCGTGGCGCCCCAGTCGGACTGCACCTGGCCCTGGAAGCCCCATTCGTTCTTCAGCACGTCGTTCAGCAGGTGAGTGTTTTCGCATGCGTATGCGCCGTTCAGCCGGTTGTAGCTGCACATCACGCTGCCGGGGCGACCGCGCTTCGCGGCGATCTCGAACGGCAGCAGGTAAAGCTCGCGCAGCGTGCGTTCGTCGATCTGCGTGTTGCCGCCCATCCGGCCGTGCTCCTGCTCGTTGCCCGCGTAGTGCTTGATCGTGGCGATGACCTTTTGCCGCTGCGTGGCGAGCGTGCGTTCGGCGAGCAGGTCGCCCGCGAGCAACGGATCTTCGCCGAGATACTCGAACAGCCTGCCACCGCGCGGCTCGCGCGCGAGATTGGTGCCCCCGCCGAGGCCCATGCCGAATCCTTGCGCGCGCAACTGGATCGCGACCTGCTTGCCGTAGTCGTACGACAGCCGGCGATCCCAGCTCGCGGCGACGGCGATCGTCGCGGGGAACGTCGTGCTGGCCTGCGACGTGCTGCCGGAGCCGGTCGCCGAGTCGACCATGTTGAGATCGGGAATGCCGAGCCGCGGCACGCCCTGGATATAGCCGGCGCCGCCGCCCGGCACCTTGGACATTTCGTATTGCGAATGGATGAACTGGAGTTTCTCGTCGAGCGTCATCTTGCGCACGAGCAGGTCGGCGCGTCGTTGCGCGGCGGCCGACGCGAACGCATCGGTCGCATCGCCTTGCGCGTTGAAGTCGGCATCGCCTGCGTAGGCGGTGGTGCAGAGGGTCGCTGCCAGCACGACGGCCGGCCAGAGTGTGTCCCGCATGTTGCTCTCCTGATCGTATTGCCGATTGTTCGGATGATGTCTGGAGCTGCGCTCGTCCGGTGGATTCGCACCGGACGCATTCGGCTGGCGATGCAGGGTGATTGCGCGTCGGCATGCCAGGCCGGGCGGGGAATCGTTACGGCCGGTTGGGCTCGACCGGTCAACGCGGGCGGCGACGCGCGGGCCGCCCGGCACTGCCGAATCGGATGTAGCGATTCTCTGCAGCGACTAATGGTATGAATGTAGTTTGACTACAGCATCGGTGTTTCTACCGATACGTACGATCTTTATTGCGTAGTCGCGCAGGGTGGGTTGGAAAGGCGGTCATCGTTCCCGATGGTGGGGGTGTGGTCGGGTAAGAAGTACCAGTGTGCTGGTGCTATTGCGAGAGCAACACGCCGCGACTAGTTGTCCGGTTCGTTGCGTGCACATCTAACGGGATCGACATTGACATGTCATCGAATACGACGCGGTTGACCGGATGTTCGAAACGTACTTTTCATATGGCGATGGCGGTATCGCTCAATCACTTGGGTCATTTCACGCACTGTTTGCCGGTGAATCTGTTTATAGTCTTGCGCGGGTGCGTACGCTCGATCGAACTCGCACATCTCTTTTCGATAATCAATAAACCGGGCATCGAATCCGAAGGTGCGACAGGAGTTGATTTCCGCTAAGTCCGACAATCACACGTGCAGGATCGATATGGCATTCCAGCTTCAGGATCGGGTTCAGGAAACGACCACTTCCACCGGTACGGGGGCACTGTCCCTGGCCGGTGCAATGACGTGATTCCGCGCATTTTCGTCCGTGTGCGCCAATGCCGATACTTTCTATTACGGGCTGCAAGCCGTCACGGGGGCCGGTGTTCCGAGCGGGAACTGGGAGATCGGAATCGGCACATACAACGCCAGCGGGAACACGCTAGCGCGTACCACCGTGCTGGCGTCGAGCAATGGCGGTGCGGTCGTGAATCTGGCTGCGGGTACCACGCAGGTATGGATGGATTTACCTGCGGCGCTTCCGGCCAATTTGCCGGTTAGCGCCAAATATTTTGGTGCGAAGGGAAACACCCGGATCGTCAACGACGGCGTCACGACATCGGGATCAACATCGTTTTCGTCGGCCTCGGCGGTATTCACGGCGGCGGACGTCGGCAAGCGTATCGACATCGCGACAACGAACGCCAGTGGCGTTGCAACGCTGGTCGTTTCCACCACGATTGCGGCGTTCGTCAGCGCAACGCAGATCACGCTCGCGAAAGCGGCCAATGCGTCGGCGACCGGGGCGAACGTGGTCTACGGCACCGACGACGGCCCGGCCCTGACAGCCTGGCTGAATTACCTGATGACTATCTGGCCGGTCAAAGGCGACCTGCCTGCCGGGGTCTACTATTCGAGCCTCGTGCTTCCGCCGATCACCAAGCCGATAGCCGTGTTCGGGCATTCGGCGCGCACCTCGATCATTCAGTTCGGAGCCGGCGTCAGCGGCCAATGCCTGACGGTATTGAACGCGGGCTTCAACAACGAAGCGACGGATTTGCCGCAGACCGGAAACGTGTCATGGACGTCGAGCATGGCCGTGCTCGCCGGGTGTGTCCTGCGCGACTTTACCCTTCAGGGCAATCGCGCGTGCGCATCACTGCAACATGGCCTCGTGTTGCAGGGCAACGTGGACTGGCTCGATGTCGCTCACGTGAACTGTCTGTATTTCCGCGGCGCCGGCGTGCTGTGGATGGACACCGGAAGCGGATCGACGCAAGCACGCGCCAACGTGCGCGAGATCAATCTGAACACGATGAAGATCAGGCACTGCGGCGACCTGTCGACGAATACGCCGAGTTTCGGGGTCTACCTTGACGACAGCCCGGCTGCCGCTATGTCCGACTCGTCGAACCTGTTCAACCTGAACAATATCGACATCATCTTCAGCTATGGCACCGCGCTTGCCGTGCAGGATCGGCGCACGTCGAATACCGGCTTCCCGCTGTACGGAATTCAAGCGAGAAACATCGTGCTGCACGACCGGATGACGACGATGGGACTGAGCGGCGGCCGGATGTTTAGCGTCATCGGACAGGTCACAAACTGCCTGTTCGACATCAACGTCCCGCTGAGCGCACGTAATGATTACGCAGCGGAGATTCTGCCGAACCCGAATTTCAATGTTTATCCCACGGACAATGAATTTACCTTCGCATTCCCGAAGACGGTGAAGGGGGTGACGATCGGGAATATCGGCTACAACACGATCAGGTTCAGGAATTATTTCGGATGTGCCGAGGCGGTGTTCATTTCCACCGAGAGCCCGTACAACCTGCGAATCGATTGCGAGACCGACAGTGTGTTTCAGCAGGTCGCATCCGCCCTGATGCTGACGGGGACGGGCGCCGTCGCGATCCCGGGCTGGTCATTCGGTACGACACCGAACCTGTCGATCTTCATGCCGGTCAACGCAGTCAACGGGACCGGCGATACGACGCTGGCGACCATTTTCGGCATCACGGGCACGATCACGCGTTCGGGAAGCGTCACGGCCGGGACCGACACCTATACGTTTACGCCGTCTTCATCCAGTACCGCGTACATTCCCGCCGGTGAATACTTCTCGAAGATCTGCGTCGACGCTTCGCAAGGCAACGGTGTCGCCGGGCGCTACAAATATATTCCGGAAGACCGCTACGGACGCGCTGTCAACAGCGCATGGGCCAGCGGGCGCCTGCTGCAAATGTGGCCGTGGCAATTTCACATCGAGAATGCAACCGGGCTCGTTCGTTACAGCTACGGCGTGCCGACGGCCGACAGCGCGGGTAACGCGATGGCGGTATGGTCCAACGGCTTCGTCGGCACAAGTTCGACGCCCGGGGTGACCGGTATCAGCAAACTGACGGCGAACTACGCGTCGCCCACGACGCTGACCAACCTGATCGGGGGCATCGACGGCCAGTCGGTGAAGATCGTTGCGACCAACGGCAATTGCACGATCGCGAACAACGCGAACATCCAGACGACAACCGGCGGCAATGTCGTCATGGCGAGCGGCCAGGTCCTGACTTTTACGTTCGACGCAACACTGAACAAGTGGTGTGGCGGTTAGCAAGCCGCGGTCACGATCGCTTTTCAGGGTGTGGCACCATTTCCGTATGAAGTTTGGCGTTCGGTGGGGTTGCTCACATACGCGCCGGGCTGGACGGTGTCCAATCGTGTGTCGCCGCGGGAGCGGCCGCGCCGGAGCACGACCGTGACGGCAGATAGCGCGGGGCGCTAGCCGACTGTATATCGTGCCGCTCACGCGAGGCCGCGGCGTATCCCCCCGGATAAATGAAACAGCGTGCGTCACCGGACGGTGTCTTTCCGGTTCGCACGCTGACTTGCCGAGGCCGACAAGCGGAATTACTTGGTGATGAGCGCGCCGGTCAAACCCGCACTGATTGCCGGCAGCAATAGATTCAGCACGCGGCTGGCCCGGACGAGTCCGGTATTGTCGACATAGACGATGTCCTTCGACGCCAGCGGGAACTGATTCGCCAGCAGCATCGAAACCGGTGACTTCATGTCGAGTCGATAGACTACGGGATCGCTGTCGTCGGCCTTGCGCAACACGAAAACCTGTTTGGCATTCGACGTCTGCTGGTTGAGTTGGCCGGCTTGTGCAAGTGCTTCGTTCAGCGTGAGCGAACCGTCACGTTGCGGCGGCACGGCCAGCGGCTTGTTGACTTCACCCATCACGTAGATCGGATTGTCTTCGCGCGCGCTCACATGCAGCAGGTCGCCCGGCTGCAGCATGATGGCGGCGGGGTTCTTGCCCGTTTGCATCATCCGCGCGACATTCACCGGATACGTCGTCCCATTGCGCGTGATCGTGACGCGACTCTGGTCCGCTGTCGGTGCAAAGCCACCGGCGCGATTGACTGCTTCGACCAAAGTCATCGGAATGTCGTTGATCGCCTGCGAACCGGGTGCTCGCACTTCACCGTCTACATACACCTGCTCGGCACGGAACGATGCCACGCGAACGGTAACTTGCGGCTTGATAAACACCTTCTTGAGTTCGGCAGTGACTTCCCGCTGGATCTGCACCGCGTTTTTTCCGGCGGCGTGGATCGGTCGCGTCATGTATGGAAACTGCACGTTGCCGTCGCTATCGATGACGAAACCGGGCGCCGCGTCCGAGGACTTCGTGTTCGGCGTCGGCTGGCCGGCAGCGGTGGCGAATTCCGGGTGATCCCATACCGTGATTTGCAACACGTCTCCCGGACCGAGCCTGTAGCCGCTTGGCCTGCCGAGCAGATTGTCGGGAATGGGCGACGCGGTGCGGTTCTTCTGCTCCGCGCGAATGAGCGTGATCAGCGTCAGATCGATCTGCTTGACCGGCACCTTCATGTCGCTGGTCACGTCACCGTTGTCGTCAGTCGTGACCGGCAATGCAGGGGACGACGCCATGTGCTGTCCGGGCGCATATGCACAAGCGGAAAGCATGGCGGAAATCGCCAGGCAAAGCGCCGCGCGCGTTCGGCGCCCTGTCGGGTCGTTCTTGTTCGGCACCGATGTGCCGAATCGTTCGTGGCTGCTCATGTCGTCATTCAGCATGGTTAAACAAAAAGCCTTGTCATCGATACATTGACGTATTGCGACGAAGACGTTTTTCGGCAGGTGACGGGGGCTCATGAACCTGAGTTCGACCGAAGACCCACTTGTTTCCTCGCTCGCTTGCCGTTCCAGTCGACCGATTATCAAACGCCTCGACCTCATCGCATGCTGCCGGGCGTACCGGCCGATCCGGGATGGGTTCCCGCATGGGCCATGTTGGACGAACCACGGAAAAAGGATGTGCGTTAGTTCACCCAGCCGTGGATAGCAGGCCGGATTGGTCGCTCGCGAGCAGTCGTTGATTCGTCATTTATTTGTGCGGTTGGGGTAGGTCGAAAACAGGGGGGGAACCTTGCGGTCGGGCGCGTTCAAGTAGGCTGGGCCACATTTCTCGAATCGACCCCCGACGTGGCGCGAGAGGGTCGGCGACCCGGTGATTCGCTTACTCGGGGCCGCTTAATGTAAGGCATCGCACTCAGAAAACCGCGCATTTATCGCATAGTGATCCGGACCAGCAAGGTCACTTGTTTTCTGTTCAACGAATTCGACGGTGCGTTCTCGCGTGCAGGTGGTCGGACTCAGGACAAGTGCCTCGCGTGATGTGCCGAAAAGAGTGGCCCGGAGCGAGTGGCGGGACATGCGTGATCAACAGCATGCACGGCGACAGTAAGCCCGTCAGGACGGCAATTTGGGAGCGTATGCATGACATTGGATAGGCCTTCATCGAAGCGATCTCGAGACGGATCGGGAAGTATTTCTCGAAACGGGGTTGACTTCACGCTGGTCCAGCTGCTGGAAAACGTGTTTGATCACTGGCGCGTTTTCCTGGCTGTTTTCCTGGGGTGTTTGCTGTTGGCGATCATGTATGCCGTTGCGGCAACACCGATGTACTCCGTGGACACGTTGATACAGGTCGAGGAAAACAAGCACAGCGCGCTGGGTTCGCTTTCCGAAATTTCAAACGCGCTGGATATCCAGAACTCGGCCGTCGTCGGCGAGATCGATATCGCTCGCTCGCGCGCGGTTGTCACCCAGGCAATCGATGCTACCGTCGCGCAGGTAGATGTGTCGGTCAGGAATACGATTCCGCTCGTCGGCGGTTTGCTCGGTTCGATCTTGTCGAAGGATCGCAATGGCCTCGTCGAGCCATTGTTAAATACGCCGTTTTGGGCGTGGGGCGGCGAGCGGATCGAATTCACGAAATTCGACGTTCCCGATGCGCAGATCGGCAAGAAACTGGAACTCGACTATCTCGAGGGTAATCGCTTCCTGTTGAAAAACAGCAATGGTCAAGAGGTGTTGGCGGGCCAAGTGGGCCAACCAACCGAGGCAAACGGGTATCGGGTGGAGGTATCGCGGATCGTGGCACGCGCCGGTACGGAATTTCGCGTGCGCCGCGTCGCCACGCCGGTGCGACTCGAGGCTGTCCTGAAGAAACTGAACGGGGCCGAAACGAAACGTCAGTCGGGCATCATGCAGCTGAGTTTCGAGGACCCTGACCCCGTGTATGCCGCGCGGTTGCTCAATGCCATTGCTGCCGCCTATCTGGACGCCAAGACAAAGCGGCGCTCGGAGGATGCCGAGCACAGTCTTGCGTTTCTCGACACGCAATTGCCGGTGGTCAAGAAGCGACTGGAGCAGGCTGAGCATGCGTTGAACGAGTTTCGCAATGCACAGGGATCGATCGATGCGCAAGGCGATGTGCAACTGCTGATCGACCAGTTGGCGCTCGTGGAAAAGTCGCGGCTCGAAGCCAAGCTCGAGTACCAGGATCTGGCGTCGAAATATGTCGCCGGACAACCTCAGCTTACTGCGGTAGCCAGCAAGCTGAAAACGCTGGATCAGCAGTCGGCGGAATTGAAAAGCAAGGTCGCGCGCTTGCCGTCGCAGCAGCAGACCTACTTGCGCCTATCGCGCGACGTCGAGGTCAACAATCAACTCTATATCGGCTTGATGAACAACGCGCAGCAGCTGCAAATTGCAAAAGCTGGCACCGTCGGTAACGCGTCTGTTATCGACAAGGCTGATGTCACCGACAAACCGGTTCAGCCGAAACGCTTGCTCGTCATCGTGCTGGGTGCTGCGATCGGTTTGATACTGGGCGTTGCTTCGGCACAAGGCTGTGCGTTGTTTTTCCAAAACGCCCGGAATCCGGAGCATTTAGAGGAGGTGGCCGGCGTCCCTGTGCTGGGTATTGTCCCGACCTCGTTACATCAGGTCGAGGCCGACCTGAATGACAGATCGGCGTTTATAGCTGTAAGGGAGTATCCCGATACGCCGCTGGCCGAAGCGTTGGACGATCTGGCGCTGTTGTTGCGTTACGCGACGACTGCTACGCAGGGTAAATCAAGGATCGTTCTGGTCACGTCTCCCGAGCCGGGTCAGGGCAGGTCGATGATCTCAGCCAATCTTGCGCATTTGTTCTCGCAAAGCGGTCTCAAAACACTGCTGGTGCGTACCGATGCAGACGAATCGGGCGCTGATCGATACGTGTCCACGAAATACCCGGCAGGGATGTCGGATGTGTTGACTGGCTCGCGGGACCTCGGGAAGGCGATCTACCACGTCCGGGAAAATTTCGATGTACTGCCTGCAGGAAAACGTGTCGAGCCGTCGCGGCACCTGTTCGAAATGGAACGGCTCGATCCTCTGATCACCGCATTGCGACGCGAATACGACGCGGTCGTCGTGGATGCGCCAGTGGCGCGCCCGGTCGCGAAGGTCGCGATGTTGTCGAGGCTGGCGGACGTTACGTTGATGGTGGCGCGGCAAGGTTCGGTCAGCTACGCCGGCGTGGCGGATGTGATCCGGAATTTGAACCGGGTTGGCGTGAAAGTGGATGGGCTGGTATTCAACGGCTTTCAGCCTTCACCGTTGCGTCGGCGCCATTACGCGAACATCGAGCCGCATACGAAAGAAGCCAAGTCGCGAAACGCTCCAGGCGACGTCGTACCCGTTGCATTTCTGTTCAGGGCGTGGGAGCGGGTAAGAAAGGGATTGCTGAGAAACGTTGCCTGATATCGCATGCACCAGTCAATTCGCTGCTTCATGGCTGGATCGAGCGAGGGAGCCGGCAGTGCGCTTGCGGAAGGGGGGCGATCTTGCAGCGGGCAGGGCGCGCGCGGCTAGAACGGTGCGTCACCGGTGGAACGAATTTCGGGTTGCAGCATGATAGACAAAACTGCGCGAACAATACAAATCAACGGGGGGGCGATATCCGCAACCGGGGTGACGATATCGACGTTATTCGCGCTTGCGTTTTTGATCAATGCGATGATGCCGGCGCTCGGCGTGACGGAGTCGAGCGCCACGTGCACGTTGTTGCTGGCAACATCGGGACTTGTCGTCCTGGTCAAGTATCGTCCGGTGTTTGCAGTGTCGGTGCTCTATGTACTCGCGATCGGGCTGACTGCATTCCTTGCCGGTGTCGGACTGGAGAACGGTGGATACCTGAGGGAAACCGACATCTCGGGTGAGGCGACCGGCGCTTTCAGCCGGCTTCTTTCGTTCTATCTGATTTTTGTCTTATGTGCGCTCGTCGCATTCGACAGGTTCCTTGATGAGCGCCCGTCGTACAAGCCGATCAGGGCGCGGATCGCGTTGCAACCAATCAGTATGACGATGGGGTTTGCACTTGCGGCCGCGATCATCGTGACCGGTGTGCTGGCGGGGCTGACGTCGGGATTCTCGTTGTTTACCGGCATCAATAGGTATGCGTTGCGCAATGATGCGTCGAACGGCGCGATGTTCAATCTTTTCCTGAACAATCAAACCTTCATGGGTTTTTTGTTGGGCACCATTGCCACCAGTTCCAATAAACGCATCCGGTGGTTGGCGATCCTCACGATGGCGATCGACCTGGGCCTCAATGTGCTGCATGGCGAGCAATTCATGGCGGTGCTGCATATCGGCCTGTGTTCGCTGGCGCCGTTCATCGCGATTCATGCGATGAACGGTAAGCCGGTTGTCCGCTATCTGGGTATAGGTGCCGGGCTGGCGCTCTTGCTCGGCACCGTTTCCATCGTTTACGCCTACCGGGGGCAGGGGCTGGAAGTTGCGGATGTGATCTCGTCGCGCTTTCTGCTGCAGGGACAGCCGTGGTACGTGGTGGACGGTGATGCGCGGATGTTCACGGCACCGGCACTCGGCGGCGCGGCTGCTTTTTGGCGTTTCGTGAACTCTCTCGCTTCCTGGACGATGCCAACCTTTTTCGACGATTCCGAACCGAGTGGTTTGCGCGACTTGATGATCTCGTATATGGAGCCACAGCTCCTCAAGGCCTACATCTTCGACGACGTCACGTTCACGATGGGAAACATGGCGGTACCCGTGTATTGGTTCGGCTATGTCGGGGGGGCAATTTTCGTCGCGATGACCGGCGTCGTATATGGTGCGCTGGCCGCGTTACAGATCCTGGTCACGATGCGTGGCGGGGTCGTGATGCTGTGGCTGATGGCGAAGGTCTTCTCGTATGCGACCTTCGCCGTTCAGCAGGGCGATTACTGGATGATGTTCGGCTCGCGCACGGCATTTTATGCGTTGGCCGCACTGGTTTGGTGGTACGTGATCGACAGGAGGCGTTCCGGCTCGAGTTGAATGCGGCATTCGCTTGGGCCGTTGCACCGAACGGTGCGATCTCGACGACCGGAATCATTTGGGCGGACGCCGCAGGCATGGGTGTCGCGTTGCGATCGAGATACTTGGGTTTTCACTATTTCAGCCATGTCCCACTCGAACGATTCGAAGCGCTTTCACCATGTCGATGCGATGCGCGCGGTTGCCGTGATACTCGTCATATGGACACACTATGCCGAGCGATTTGCTCCGCTGGCAGGATCGCAATACATGCTCGACACGCTTCAACGCTCCATGAATTTCGGGCGTGTGGGTGTGGTCGTGTTTTTCGCGATCAGCGGCATGCTGATTCCCAGCAGCCTGCACGGAGAGATTGGCGCGGGCACGAAGCGGTTCCTCGTTCGAAGGTTCTTCCGGTTATACCCGGCATACTGGTTGGCGCTTCCTTTGGGATATTTTGTTCATTGGTATCTGTTTGATAAAAAAATGGATATCGATGGGATCGTGGCAAACGTGACCATGATGCCCGCCGCATTCGGAGAAAGCCTGATCTTGCCGCATGGCTGGACGCTCGAGACGGAATTGTATTTTTACGGGCTCTGCCTAATCTTGTTCTGGGGCGGCGTACTTCACCGGATGTTCTGCCTATGTGTTGTCAGCATCGGATTGACCGGGCTGTTCGTGACGATCGTCGAGTTGAAACTCGCCCCGGCCGGTATGCCCAGCGAATACAAGACCATGCCGTACCATCTCGGTATCATGTTTTGGGGTGCCTGCTTTCGGCAGGCATACGACACGCCTCTCAAATTGCTGCGCGTTCGATGGCCAGGGCATGGTGCACCGGGTCGAATGGCGCTCACTTACCGGTCGGCGGTAGGTTGCCTGACGGCGGTGATTGCAAGTGTCGCGCTGATGGGGGCGCTCAGCGATTGGCGACATCACAACATGGAACACTTTCCGACTTCGCTTGCTTACTTCATCGGCATCGCGATATTCGTCGCATTGGCGACCGTTCTGAAGCTCCGCATTCGCCTGCTTTCATGGCTGGGCGAGATCAGTTACTCGATCTATTTGCTGCATAGCCTCCCGTTGTTTGCAATGTTCTGGTTGTGCCAGCGTTTCCACGTCACCGGATGGCCGCTTGGTCTCTACATGATCGTACCGGTCCTGCCTTTGATTCCATTGTCATGGGCCGGCTATCGTTTGTGCGAGGCTCCGTTCGTGGAGTTTGCGCGTACGCTCACCGCACGGCGCAGCAGTAGTCTGTTTGCCTCTGGCGACGCTGACGGCTGATCCGTACGGATCGGTCCGGGCGACATTCGGGCCGATTGAAAAAGAGAAACGCGGATGGTTCTCGGGATCGAGAAGCGGACGCCCGATATCTTCCGGGGGATGCTGGATTGCGGCATGAAACGGATATCGGTCGGCACCGCACGATTGAAGTCCATATAGTGGATTTCGTTAGAGTTTATTAAAACAAGGATAAGACCATGACACCTGTCCAGTTTGATGGATGCGTCGGCTGGCTTCACGAGGGCAATCGAACACACGGCATCGTCATCTGCGAGCCGCTCGGTCACGAAGCACTTTGGCTTCACAAGCTCGTGCGTTCACTCGCCGAGCATCTTTCTGACCGTGGCTTCCCGGTGCTGCGCTTTCATTATCCGGCGAGTGGCGATTCGCTAGGCGACGAAAGCGATCCTGATCGCTTCGGGAAAATGCTCGGGAGCGTTCAGTCCGCGGTCCAGGCATTGCGAGAGCGCGTCACGGTGGACCATCTGACGCTCGTCGGGGTACGTGCCGGCGCGGCAGTGGCGCTCCTCGCCGCGGACGGCATCCCCGGGCTAACCCGTTTCATCGCACTCGCGCCCGTCGTGCGCGGTCGCGGCTACCTGCGCGAGCTCTCTGTCGTCGCGCAACACTGGCTCGACAATGCCCCGCCGACCGTGAGATGCGCGGTTCGCGACGAGAAACCCCTGAACATACTCGGACACCTGTACCCAGATGATCTGGTCGAGGCGCTGCGGCGTATCGACCTGCGCCAGATTGCCGGTCAATTGGGCACATTGCCGGCGCGCGCATTGCTGGTCGATGCACCGTACGGCGACAGTGCGACGCTTTCGGACGCGTTGCAGGCGCGGGGTGTCGAGGTAAAGGTTCATGCATGCACCGACTGGGCGGACGCAATGCGAGAGCCGCTCTGGTCGCGGCTTCCGGAGGCATTGCTCGACACGGTTGCGGACTGGCTCGACGACGATCCGGATCCGATCGTTCGCGCGTGCGCGCAATGCACCGACGCCGGCGTGGTACTGAAGGGAAAAGAAAGTATCGAACGAATCGTTCGCGTGGGTCCGCAGCAGATGGTCGGGGTGCTGTGCGAGCCGGCCGAAGGCATCATGCGTGCCGCCGCACCCACTCTCCTGATAACGAATACGGCCGCCAATCCGCGCATCGCGGATGGACGCCTCGCGGTTCGACTCGCCCGGTCGCTTGCCGCGCAGGGTATCTGCAGTCTGCGGATCGATGCCAGCGGAATCGGTGACAGTGGCGCGCGCGCACGTGACAATCAGCAGGACATCCCGTATTCGGATCAGGTAATCACCGATATGGTTTCAGCTGCAGACTGGCTGAAAGAGCACGGGCATTACAAGGTTGTTTCGTTCGGGATTTGCTCCGGTGCGTATACGTCGCTTCATGCCGCGTCGAACGGCCAGTTTGCCGGCGCGATCGCAGTCAATCTCCAGGTCTTCGTGTGGCCGCGCGGAGAGACGCTCACGAATGTGATCAAGAATCAGACGAATTCGATGCGAGGCTATCTAGCGTCGCTGCGCAGCGCTGGAAAGTGGCGCCGTCTGCTGCGCAGTGGTCGTGATTTGCGTCCGGTACTGCGTGGATTGTCGCGCTTCCTCGTCGATTTCATGTCGGTGCCGATCATGCGTATCGCAGAGCGGGTCGGGAGATACCCCGGCAAGGATACGCCGCGAGGATTGCTGCGCGACATGTCGGCGCGTGGCATTCGCACCCATCTTGTCTACGGCATGCTCGATCCGGGCGTCGATACACTGGTACGGCATTTCGGTCCCGCGTCGCGAGCGTTCGCTCATTTGCCGAACATATCGATCGATCTGCAGGAATCCGTCGATCATTCATTGCACGGCACCGCCGCCGCGCAATATGTCATCGATAGGTGTACTGCACTGCTTGCATGTTGGCGGGCTCCGGTGGAGCTAGCGGTGCCGGAGAAAACGAAACACGCGACTGTGTCGCACTCGCGCAAACGGCACACCGAGTCGACGCTCTAGTTGTGAAGCTTCAATGGGTTGTATCGATGGTTCATCCGGACTGAGTCCGGGAGACTGGAAGTCGCCAAACATCCAACCTTCCGGGAAGCCAGCCGGATGAACACCCATAAGAATGCCCGACTCACCTTTGCCCGCCGACTTGAGATGGTTCACGAGATCACCGAATTCGGTTTGAGTGTGCCGCAGGCGGCAGCCGACCGCGGCGTGACGGCGCCGACTGTACGCAAATGGCTGGGACGCTACTTGGCAGGCGGTGCGGCTGCACTGGCCGACGCATCTTCTCGGCCAACTCGTGCGCCCCGCGCGATTGCGCCGGACACGGCTCTGCTGATCGTTGAGTTGCGCCGGCAGCGCTTGTTGCAGCGTCAGATCGCACGCCAGGTCGGTGTATCTGCGTCGACTGTCAGTCGAGTCTTGGTACGTGCTGGATTGTCTCGTTTGACCGATCTGCAGCGGCGCGAACCGATCCAGCGATACGAGCATGAGGCTCCGGGGGATTTTCTGCACATCGATACCAAGAAGCTCGGCCGCATCGCACGCCCCGGCCATCGCGTCACGTGCGATCGGCGCAATTCGGTGGATGGCATCGGCTGGGAGTATCTGATTGTGCCCGTAAATGACCACGCTCGTATTGCCTTCACGGCGATGCATCCGGACGAGAAGCAGGCCAGTGCCGTGCAGTTCTTGCGTGACGCCGTGGCTTGGTATGCAGCACTCGGCGTGCGTGTGCGCTGGCTGTTGACCGACAACGGTTCGGCGTTCCGCTCACGCGAATTCGCTCGCGCCTGTCAGGAATTGGGTATCCGGCACAAATTTACACGGGCGTATCGTCCGCAGACCAACGGCAAGGCTGAGCAGTTCATCCAATCGGCCTTGCGCGAGTGGGCATACGCCTCGACATACCAAAGCTCCGCCCACCGCAGCGATGCCTTCGCAAGCTGGCCGCATCACCACAACCGGCATCGTGCCCACAGCGCCATCGGCGGAATTGCGCCGATGGCCAGACTGCCCGCGTCGAGAAACAACCTCTTGACGCTTCGCAGCTAGGCCGCAGCCTTAGCGTTGTCGGCGGGGCGGGCAGCGTTATGTCGCCGCCGCTATCGCGGTATTCGTTTCGCGCGTTGCGGGGAACGTTCGCGGGCACACCGGGAAGGTATGGCGAAACCGGCTCTGAGTGACCATGCGAACAGATTCGTCATTCTCGGTACGTTATCGTTGCGACGTAGTGTGTCACGGGGCCACTTGCCGTACGTACGTGGCGCCGTGATTCCGCTCAGGAATATCCATGAAACGAAATTGCCACGACTGCCGGAAATTGCGCAAAATTTACTGCTTGCAAGCGGCCTGCGACACCGTGAAGATCTCGCCGCGACGCGAAGACGATGACGATGCGTCGAGCTTCCGGCATCACGTATGTCGAGGTCCTGCGTGATGCGCGTGCTGGTCATCAACGACTTCGTTCGAAGGGGAGGGGCGGAGGAGGTGTACCGAATGTCCGTTGACGTGCTGCGCGCGCGCAACGACGTGACGGTCGAAACCTTCGACGAGCATGCGCTGCCCGCGGTCGAAAATATTCGGCGCGCTCGTGTATGGTCGCGCGCGACTGCGCGTGCGCTCGTCGCGCAGCTCGATCGGTTTCGACCACAACGCATTCTGGTACACAATTATCACAATCTGCTGTCGAGCGCGATCTTGCCCGTGCTTGCCCGCTACAAGCGGCGCTCGGGGTGCAGTTTGTACCTGACTGCGCACGATTACCATCTCGTGTTCTACAATCCGAGCCTGCAGATCTATTCCCGCGGGCAGACGAAACCATTGTCGCTGGACCAGCTGCACAGTGCCCGACGCATCGTCTCCGTCGCCAGTCCGCACGGAATTCTCCACGACGTCGTTAAGAAATTGCATTGGCACACGGTCAATGCACTTTTCGACCCGCTTGGCCTGTTCGATGAAATCCTCTGCCCAAGCCCGTTCATGCGCGACCTGATCGGGCGATTCGGGCGAACCCGTGTCACGCTTCTATCGAATCCGATCGATTCGGCATTGGTTCCGCGCGCGCCGAAACCTGCGCAGCGCGCTCGCCTGGATCTTGCGTTCGTCGGCCGTATTGAAGCCGACAAGGGACTGGCTCAGTTTCTCGTGCTTATGGCCGATTCCGCCGGCGAAGCGATCGAATCGCTTACCGTTTATGGTGACGGATCGGAGCGCGGTCCTCTCGAGGAACGCCACGCGGACCTCGTCAAAGCCGGAAGGTTGCGTTTTGCCGGCCGTCTCGATCACGCCGCGCTTTTCGCCGAACTGCCTACGCACGACGCGCTTGTGCTTCCGTCGATCTGGGTGGAAAACGCCCCCCTCGTGATAGTCGAGGCCGCGGTGCTCGGCCTGCCGGTGCTCGTGAACGACATCGGCAGTCTGTCGACATTCGGCGACGAAATCGGCAACAAGATCCTCTATCGAAACTTCCCCGAAGATTTCTCCCGCGCAATCGACGCGCTACGCACGCACCTCGCCGACGAAAATCGTCACTACGACTGGTCACGTTACTCGATCGATTGCTACGCATCGTCGCTGTATGCCGCGCTCGGCATTGACGAGCCCGTACCACGCACGCGTGCCTGCTGACAGTCGATGCACTACCCAT
The DNA here is from genome assembly GCF_001043615.1 of Burkholderia sp. LK4. Lineage (NCBI taxonomy): Bacteria > Pseudomonadati > Pseudomonadota > Betaproteobacteria > Burkholderiales > Burkholderiaceae > Burkholderia > Burkholderia sp. LK4. Next base: position 85,314 of record NZ_LDUL01000045.1, on the reverse strand, counting down.
TTTCACTTCAGAAAGCACGATGACCGCCGTTCGAAAAAACTTCGCCATGTTGTTTGCGTTGCAGATCTCGACGTATGTCGTGCCGCTCGTCACGCTACCGCTCTTGACCCGTGTGCTGGGCCCTCAACAGTACGGAAGGCTGGCGTTCGTGCTTGCGGTGACAACATATTTCATCAATCTGGTGAATTACAGCTTCGACCTGACGGCGACACCGCGCGTCGCGCTCGCGCGTGACAAGATCGAGCGGTCCAGAATTTTCTGGACGACCATCAGCGCCCAGTGGCTGATAACCGTCGCGGGCTTCGCGGTACTCGTCGCGATGACGTCGTTGATTCCGTACTTCGAAGCGGAGCGCACGGCGCTGCTGATCGAATTCGGGATGGCAATAGGCGCCGCGCTCACGCCAGGCTGGTACTTTCAGGGCATTCAGAAGCTGAGCGTGTTCAGCATGACGGTGGTCGGGTATCGCGCACTGAGCGTCGCCGCATTCTTCCTGTGGGTTCACACGCCGGACGATATTCTTCATGCGGTCGCCATTAATGCAGCCGTGCCGTTGCTCTGCGGTTTCACCTCGCTTGCTTACCTGTTCTTTTGTCAAGAGATCGCGCGTGTCCGCGTGCGGTTCGCGGATATTGTCGATGCATTGAAAGGCGGCACGCAGGTCTTCCTCGCATCGACTTCAATCTCGTTCTACGCCTCGACCAATACCGTTCTGCTGAGTATCGTTTCCGGTCACGTGGCCGCAGGCTATTTTGCCGCGGGCGACAAGCTGATCCGGGCCGCTGTCGGCATGTTGCAGCCGCTGAGGGCAACCACTTACCCTCATATCACCTATCTGATGCATAACGCACGTGACGAGGCGTTCGCGTTCCTTCGCAAGCTGATTGTCGTGCAGGGTGCGCTAGTGCTCGCAATGTCGGCGGTGATCTACGAGTTCGCGCCGCTCGCGGTCCGGATCCTGTACGGAGACACGTTCGGGCCGACAGTCGGCGTGCTGCGTTGTCTTGCGCTGGTGCCGTTCATGGCATGCATGACCGATCTATTCGGAATCCAGACGATGCTGCCGCTCGGCATGAAGCGCGTTTTCAGTACCATCCTGATCTCGTCCGGCTTGCTGAACGTCACGATACTGCCGCCGCTTGCCTCGCTATTCGCGGAGCGTGGCGCGGCGATCGCGGTGTTGATGGTCGAAACGATCGTGACCGTCGTACTCATGTACGTGCTCTTCCGTGAACGGGTTGGCCTGATCAACATACCGGCAAGATCGAGGTGATGCGGCTCGTGATGGAATCGGTTCGTCTGCGGCGACGACGGTTCGTTGTCCTCTACCGAGAGCACGAAGGGCTGCTCGCGCCATGATCGCAAGTATGGGCAAGGATCGGATGCTGCGTCACTGGTGATTCAGCCGCGTGACATACGCGAATCAGGTTTCCGGTCGAGTATTTGCTAGTCGAATCGGGGGCTTGGTCATGAACTTCTTTGCCTCGGCGCGCAAATGCCGACCCTTTCCATGATTCCACGGCTTGGTGACGGCGCGAGTCTTGGTTGAGACGACCGTCAGAGTGAGTGCGCCGGATCATGCCGGTGCGAATCCTCCGTCGAAGCGACGGCTTGCTTCGATCGCCTACAGCCCTTCGAATATTTCCGTCATCATTTTTGCGCTTTTGCTCCAGCAGTATTTTTCCGCGTGGAGATTTCCCTTCCGTTTGAGCTCGGCTCTGAGTGCGTCGGAACCCAGCACGCGCCGCAATTTTTCCGCAATGTCGTCCTGCGAATACGGATCGCAGTACAGCGCCGCATCGGCGCAGACTTCCGGCAGCGCCGCGGCTTTTCCGACGATCGTCGGGCAACCATAGCGCATCGCTTCAAGAGGAGGGATGCCGAAACCTTCGTAGATGGATGGATAAAGGAAGCATGCCGCATTTTGGTACAGCGCTTTCAGTTGCTCGTCGCTGATATAGCCGACGAACTTGATGTTCGGTTCTGCCGCCAAGACATGATCCTGGTTTCCGAACACGGTGGTGTTTCTCATCCCGACGATGACGAGGTCGACCGACGGATCGTCGATCTGCCGAAATGCCGCGATGAGCCGGCCAAAGTTCTTGGTGGGATTCATGCTGCTGACCGCGAGCACGAACCGGTTCGGCGTCAGCGAGTGCGCGTCGAGCACGCTCGTGTCGGGCTTCAGCGAGTCGAGGTGATCCGCACCAAGCGGAACGACGCTGATTTTCTCGGTCGAGATGCCACAGTGGTAGGCGAGGCGGTCCCGTGAAAAATAGGAGTTGGTCAGCACGCAAGCGGAGGTTCGCGCCAGGATCCAGAACATGATTCGGTACCACACCCGAAACGAACGCGAAAAGTGGGCGGGCGTGTCGAATACCGCCGCATCGTGCATGTAGATGATCTGGTTGCGGATGAAAATGGACGCGGAATTGCCGAGATTGACGAGCCGACCGGGACGGGCGAAAAACGGGAGCACCAGTTGCTCCCACACGGCACCCTTGTAAAAACCGACCTTGACGGTCCGCGCGCCGTTCACCTCTACGCCGGGCTGTGGAGGCATAAGGAGGGTCACCGGTTCTTGAGGCTGAAACTTGATGAGCGCGGCGATCAGCTCGCGTGCGACCCGTTGTACGCCGGTCGTCTTCTGCGTGGTGAATCGACCGTTGTACACGAGATGTTTCGACTTTTTGAAGGCGGTCATGTCAATCATTGGACATTGAACTCAGAATCGGGCTTTGACGTGATCCAGGGCAACCGGCTTGAAGTCGCGAGTGCCGGCGTGAGAATCGACCGCGTCCAGGCCATAAAGCATGTGCCACTGCCGGAAGACCGTGTTCATCGAAAACCTTTGAACCGCTCTCGTGCGCGCTGCCGCCCCCATTTTTTCGCGAAGTTGCCGGTCGTCCCGCAGCTTGGTCAGATACACGGCCATCTCGTCGACGCTCGACGCGATATATCCGGTTACGCCGTGAATCACCACGTCGCGATTACCGACGACGTCCGTCACCACGGCCGGTATGCCCGCAACCTGGGCTTCGATCAATGCGACCGGCATGCCTTCCCAGCGGGAGGTCTGGACATAGATGTCCAGACCCGACGTGAGTGCCAGCGCGTGTGCGCGAGTCACCCAGCCGCTGCAGATGACGGCCGTGCTCTGGCGTGGATCCGGAATCTCGTCGGCGTTGCCGCCGATCCACAGGAAGTCGACGTCAGCCCGCTGCAGTTTGGTGGCCAGTTCGACGAATGCGTGATGGTTCTTCTGGAACGATGCCCGACCGCTCATTCCAACCACTGTCTTGCCATCGTCTCGTGCTCGGCGGGGCAGGATCTCGGCGACATCGACGCCGTTTTCCACGAGAACTGCCGATTTCGCATGGACTTTTTCCTTGATCTCACCGAGTTCGCTGCCGGAGCACGCGACAATGGTTCCGCCGATATGAGCCGCGATGCGTTCGAAGTTCAGATAGGCAAACTGCTTCATGCGGGAAATATCGAAGCGCAGGAATGAAAGGCCGTGAGGGGAATAGAGGACCGTCGCATTGGGCGCGGCAATTCTCGACGCGAGACGCCCGAGTACGCCTGCCTTCGACGAATGCAGATGAATCGCGGCCGGCTTGCAGTCGCGAAGAATCCTGGCCAGCGCGCGCACGCTCAAAAGATCCTGCCTGATGCTGACCTCGCGTGCCATGTCGACGTAGATCAGCTTCACGTCAGGCCGGAACAACGTTGAAAAATCGGCCGGCGTTTCGGGGCGAATCGAGTGCAGTACCGTCACATCGACGCCGGCTGCCGCGGCGTGATTGGCTAGCAGGGTCACCATCGAAAGCACGCCGCCACCAAACGCCTCGGCAATATGAACGATCTTCTTTGTGGTCATCTTTCGGCCTGTCGGTTCGATCGCGTTTTTCATCGATTGCCGTGAAAGTGGTTGGACGGCGGATTGTCAAATAGCCGGCGGGTCGCGCATACGCGACATCCGGCTCAGTGAAATATGGATTCCTAATTCATGAATTCATGAAAATTGCGCGCATTGAATCCATCATGTTGGGATTGAGGTGGATGATCCGTCGGCGTCGACGGTAGAGTCGACGAGGGCAGGCCTCGGGCCACCGTCCCTCGAAATCACGCAACCGCAAGCGCCTGTCGTGGCGCGCGTTTGACGATGAGGGCATTGTGCAGCGCATGCGCGACGCGCTGGGTGCGATGGCTTACCGACGAAGGAATTAATCGATCGCCGCCTGGGCTGACGACATTCACCGAGCGGTTCGTCCTTGTGAGATTCGCGCTATGTCCGCGTAACGATTCGTGGAATGTCGCGGCATCAGAAGAGATGGGGCTGCATATCTAGGTGTGCTGGCGCACCGAGGTCTAGCAGGATCAAATGGTCTAATGGAAAGCATTACCTCGTCCGTTTTGACGAAATCGCCGATCTGCCCGGCGGTCAATGAGTGGCAAGGATGTAGCTTGTTGTCGTCGCCGCAGAAGCAATCGATTTCGCGGCAGCGGGCGTGAACCACGTCGGCCGCGGCAGCGGGTATTCGAGCGCACGGGGCAACCCCCGTGCATCAGATTTTTCCAGGGAACCGATTCGATATGCATGGTTCACGATGCCAGTCTCGCGCGTACGCCGTGATCGCCGGCATCCTGATGGCTGGCGGATTGATGTGGCCCGGGATCGTCGTGGCGGCATCCGACGTGTCGGCCTCAGGTGCGCTGCATGCGAACGTACCGGATGCATACGTTTATCCCGCCCCCGGCCGAGCAGATCAGGCGGATGAGTTGCAACGCGTGCTGGACGGGTTGCGTCCGGGGCAGCGACTGGTGTTCGCGCCAGGGCGGTATGTGATCGGTCGTTCACTGATCGTGCGGCGGCCGAATGTCGTGCTGTCGGGTTACGGCGCAACGCTGATGGCAACCCGCCCGGGTGACCAGACGGTCGAGATGCGGGGCGACGGTACGACGCTTATCGGATTTCGGCTCAGGGGAACCGGCACGACGCGCCTGGCGACGCGGGAGTCGACCAAGGTCGAGGTGACGGGGCACGACGTCCAAGTACTCGACAACGTGATCGAAGGCGGTGCCAGCGCCGGCATTTTCGTGTTTGGAGGCTCGGACGTCGCGATCGTTGGAAACGAGGTACTGTCAACGCTCGCCGACGGCATTCATGTGACGCATGGCGCGCGTGACGTGCTGGTGCAGGGCAATGTCGTGCGTGACACCGGTGATGACATGATTGCCGTGGTGAGCTACCGGGGCGATGGTGTGCTGAGCCGCAACGTCTTCATCACGCGCAACTCGCTCGAAGGCAACACGTGGGGGCGCGGAATCACGGTGGTCGGCGGCGCGGACGTGACGATCTCGAACAACGTCGTGCGCAACGTGCAGGTGAGCTCCGGGATTCTCGTCGCGCAGGAAGACAGCTTCCAGACCTACGGCGCGTCCGGTGTCCGGATCGAGAACAACATAATTGCGAATATCCAGACGGTGACCGGCCGGACCGATCCGCGCCCACTCACGCAGCAGGCAGCGATAGAGGTCAGCACGTGGTCCGGTACCGTGACGCAAGTGGCCGTGATCGGCAACCGCGTATCGCAAGCGCGCTTCGACGGCATTCGCGTGTGGGGAAACGTGTCTGGGGTCCGGCTTGCGGATAATCAATTGTCGGGGATCGGAGGCATGCCGGTACGGGTTGGCCCGAAGCAGGATTGCGCTGTCGGCGACGCGAAAGCCGAGCCGTGCGCGATGGCGCTTCAAACCCGGCTGGTTACGCCCGATGTAGTCGGTGCGGATACGTCGTTGCTGCCGCGCGTTCGCGAATTCGCGTGGCAGCCTCGTTGATTGCCCGGCGCTGTCGATTGACGGCGGAACGCGCACGGCGAACGGCGTCGTCCGCCAGGTTGATCGATCAAGTGAGATCCGGGCGGGCGCCGTATCGACTATGTCTGCCGGGCAGGCAGCGCCTCGACCGCCCGCCCATACTGATCGTCGAACCGAACGATATCGTCCTCGCCGAGATAATCGCCTGATTGCACTTCGATGATTTCGAGCGGAATCCGGCCGGGATTCTCGAGGCGATGCACTTCGCCGACCGCGATGTACGTCGACTCGTTCTCGCACAGCAGGAACGTCTCGCTGCCCCGCGTCACCTTCGCGGTGCCGCGCACGACGATCCAGTGCTCGGCGCGGTGATAGTGCATCTGCAGCGAAAGCCGCTTGCCAGGCTCGACGACGATCCGCTTCACCTGGAAGCGCTGGCCGAGATCGATCGAATCGTAGTGCCCCCACGGCCGCTGCACCTTGCGGTGCTCGCGCGCCTGCGGGCGCCGGTCGGTCTTCAGGCGCTCGACGATGTTCTTCACGCGCTGCACGTCATGCTTGTTCGCGACCAGCACGGCATCGGGCGTCTCGATCACGACGACGTCCTTCATCCCGACGCACGCGATCAGGCGGCCCTCCGAACGCACGAGGCTGTCCTGCGTGTCCTCGAACACGATCGGGCCGCGCGTGACGTTGCCGTGATCGTCCTTCGGCATGATTTCCCAGATCGCATCCCAGGTACCGACATCCGACCAGCCGGCCGCGAGCGGCACCACGATGCCTTCGATGCCGAGTTCGCCGTGCTCCGCGAGCCGTTCCATCACCGCGTAGTCGATCGAGTCCGACGGGCACGTGTCGAACGCCGCCGCATCGATCCGGAAGAACGGGTCCTCGGGGATGCCCGCGCGCCACGCGGTTTCGCAGGCCGCATGGATGTCCGGTGCGAGTGCGCCGATCGCCTTCAGCCAGACCGATGCGCGCGTCACGTAAATCCCGCTGTTCCACCAGTAATCGCCGGATTGCAGGTAGCGTTCGGCCAGCGTCGCATCGGGTTTTTCGACGAAGCGCCCGATCGCGTAGCCGCCCTGGCCACCGTGGCGGCCCGTGCGCGGCTCGCCGACCTGGATGTAGCCGTAGCCCGTCTCCGCGCGTCGGGGCAGCACGCCGAGCGTGACGATCGCCCCTTCCTGCGCGTAGCGCGCCGCGCGCGCGATCGCGTCCTGGAACGCGCCGACGTCGGTGATCACGTGATCGGCCGGCATCACCGCGAGCACGGGATCGTCCGCGAGCTGGCTCGCGTCGAGTGCCGCAAGCGTCAGCGCGGGCGCGGTGTTGCGCGCGGCCGGTTCGAGCAGGATGCGGGCCGGCGCCGCGCGACCGACCACCTGCGCGGCACTCATGATGCGATGCTGTTCGCCGCAGACCAGCAGCAACGTGTCGCCGAGCGACGCGTTCGCGATGCCGTTCAGGCGGCGCGCCGTCGCCGACAGCGGCGATTCGTTCGAAATCAGCTCGATCAACTGCTTCGGATACTGCTCGCGGGACAGCGGCCACAGCCGGGTGCCGGAGCCGCCGGCGAGAATCACCGGCAGGATGCGCGGCAGGTCGGGATCGGGAACCGGGCGAAGGGTGCGGGTCATCGATTGGCTCCGGTGTCGGCGGGCAGCCGGTTGTGTGTACGGCTGTCGGCACGTGTGTCGTCGTCGCGCGACCGGTGTGCCGAAACGACCCGCTGCAGCAGGCCGCGCAGCGCGCCTGCCGCGCGGTCGCTGGGCCGCACCAGGCCGACGAACGGCGCACCCTGTTCGAGATACGGGCCGTAGGCCTTGCGGAATCCGAAACGCTTGTAGAACGCCTGGCGCGGTGCCGGGACGTGCGTGCGCACCGCGGCGTCGGGCCACGCCGCCTGCGCGGCGGTGAGGGCGCGCCCGATCAGCTGCTCGAGCGTCGTGTCGTCGCGTCGGCGCTCGCTCGTCAGCACCTTGTCGATCACGGCGTCCGGGTCGATGTCGTCGCCGGGCAGGATGCGTGCGTAGGCCGCGACTTCCATCGTGTCGCCGTCGCGTACGGTTGCATAGACATGCAGCGCACCGGCGTCCTTGCCGTCGATGTCGAGATGCGTGTGCGCGTCCTCGACCACCAGCACGGCGTTGCGCGCGCGCAGGATTGCGTAGAGATCGACGGCGCCCAGATGTTCGAATTCACAACAATGCCATTCCATGATGCTGTCCTCGCGTGATGCCTTCGGCACGCCGTACCGCGCGGACGCGATCGTTCCGTGCGGTGCGGCGATTCTCATCATCCGGGTGCGCCGTGCGCCGGTCTGTTCGAAAGCGTACTCTCGCTCCGGATTCGCGCGGCCGGCGCGGCACGCACAGCGCGGCCTGCCGCGCGAGCGCCGCAAAGTGCGGTAGCACACACCGCGGCGGCCCGTGCTTTTCCATAATTGACCCATCGTCGCGGCCCGCCTCGATGCGCGGCCAGCCAACATCGAACGTCAATAAAGAACCGGGGCAGGACTTGAAGATTTCGAGCATTCACGACGGGGCGATCGTGCATGGCGGTGCCGGGCACACGCTCGCGGTCGGCTGCATCGCATGGGCAGACCGTGTCGAGCCTCGTCGAATTCCTTCCGGGTCGTGCGCGCCCGCGCGGCACACGCGTCCCTCATCCCCACGCCATTGTCTGCACGCACGCGCCACCGCGGCGATGCGTCGGTGCCTCGGCCGGCGATCAGGCGGTCTGGCGTGGCCGATTACGACAACGGGCGGCCCGCATCCTTACAGACGGATCGCAGGACACGGGCGTGACGCGACCGGGCGTCGCCATGCTGCACTGCGGGGGGCGGCGGTCGGCACGATCGGCATCGCGTCTGGCCGCGACGATTCGCCGGAGGACGACCGGCGTGCGCGGCGGGCGTTTCGCCGTGTGCCGGCACCGCGGAACGGGATGCACGACGCGGTCTGGTTGATTACGGCATGTAACGGACAAGTGCGTGACAAGTGCGGGACAAGAGCAGGACCAGTGCGGGACGAGCAGGCCGCATGCGGTCGCGATACGATGCGGCCTGCCGGCGGTGGGCCCGATTATGTGGAAAATGAAATGCGGTGCCGACCTTTCAGGGGGATTTCGATGGATATCACATGCAATCGACCGCCCCCATCTTGCGGAAAAGTAGTATTTGCCACTGATTGACTGGAATGCTCGTAGATAATCAAATCTCAGTGAACAAACACGCGCGGTGCGGTGCGACAGGTCGCGTAACCGGTTGATTCAGGATTATCTTTTGGTAACACGACCATCTCGAAACGGGGTGTAAATTCAGATGCGGATGAAATGCGGCGGTCATTCCGGAAGCGGGTTGGCGGCCATCCGGTTCGGCATCGGGCGCCACTGTCGTGTACGACGTAACGCACATGCCGGCGGCATTCCCGTCTGCCGACGCGCTCCGCCTTGACGGCGGGTCGCTTCAAAGCGGGAACGTCGTGGCTCCCGCAGCCGCGCGTTCCCTTCGAGTTGGATGACAACGAGGCCGGATGACATCCGGCTCGACCTCCGGGGGTTCTCGCCGTGTGCAGTTTCGATCTTCGCCAAAGCTGCGGAAACGCAGCGCGGAAAGGCGGCCATGCGCCGCCGGCCGCAGCGCACGCGAACGGTTCGCGGAGTGGAGAAAGTGATGGTTCGTTATGAATATGCCAATAACGCGCGATAAGAGCGCCGGCGCGGGGAGTGGTAACGGGCAGCGTCCGCTGATTTACTGGACGCAGTCGCCGTCCGTCATGCTGCGAAAGGAACTGTCGCGACGCGACTGGAAAGTGTCGATCGTCGCGCAGGCGAGCGAGCTGCGCGACACATCCGGCGAGATCACCTGCGGCATCCTCGACCTGAGCGGCGGCCACGCCGACGCGATCGGCAGCATTGCGTCGACCTGCGCGTCGATGCGCGACGTCGTCTGGGTCGCGCTCGTCGACGTCGGCCAGACGGCGTCGCCGAACGTGCGCGCGCTGTTGCGCGACTATTGCTTCGATTACGTCACGTTGCCGGCGTCGCACCAGCGGATCGCCGATACGGTCGGCCATGCGTACGGCATGGAATGCCTGTTCGCGCGCGACCGCGAACGGCTCGAATCCGAAGAGAAAGGCATCGTCGGCACCTGCAGCGCGATGCTGCGGCTGTTCGATACGGTGCGGCGCTTCGCGCGCACGGACGCACCGGTGTTCGTGTTCGGCGAAACGGGAACCGGCAAGGAGTTGACGGCCGTCGCGATCCATCGCCATTCGGAGCGCCGCAACGGCCCGTTCGTCGCCGTCAACTGCGGCGCCATTCCGCCCCATCTGCTGCAATCCGAGCTGTTCGGCTACGAACGCGGCGCGTTTACCGGCGCGAACGCGCGCAAGATCGGTTATGTCGAAGCGGCGAACGGCGGCACGCTGCTGCTCGACGAGATCGGCGACCTGCCGCACGAGAGCCAGGCAAGCTTGCTGCGTTTTCTGCAGGAGCGCGCAATCCATCGCCTTGGCGGCAGCGATCCGGTGCCGGTCGATGTCCGGATCGTGTCGGCGACGCACGTCGACCTGCGCGACGCGATGGCGGAGGGGCGCTTCCGGGCCGACCTGTTCCACCGGCTGTGCGTGATGCGCATCGACCAGCCGCCGCTGCGGGCGCGCGGCAAGGACATCGAGCTGCTCGCGCATCACATGCTCGAACGCTTCCGCGGCGACGCGCGCCATCGCGTACGCGGCTTCTCGACGGATGCGATCACGGCACTGTACAAGCACGACTGGCCCGGCAACGTTCGCGAACTGATCAACCGCGTGCGCCGCGCGGTCGTGATGACGGAAGGCCGCCTGATCACCGCGCAGGATCTCGAGCTCGAATACTGTCTCGATGCAGCGTCGCCGTCGGTGGCCGACATCCGCAAGTCGATCGAGCGTGAGGCAATCGAAACGGCGCTGCTGCGCACGCGCGGGCGCGTCGCGGCTTCGGCGCGCGAGCTCGGGGTGTCGCGCGCGACGCTGTACCGCTGGATGGAGGCATACGGGATCGAGCGTCCGCGCGGGACGGGCTCGTCCGATTGAGATTCGACCGGGGCGCTCGCGGCGTGCGCAGCCGCGAGCGTCGCGTCAACCGGCCTGCGTGGCGCGCACCGCGCGCGCGGCGTTCACGGCGCGGATTTCCACGGCCGGCGGTTCGTCCGCGGCCCCATTCTTCCCGGCTGTTCCAAGCGGAACGAGCACCACGCGCGCCGGCGTGCCGGGCGCGAGATGGAACCAGTCGTCGCGCGGCACGAATCCCGGCGCATCGATCTGCACATGGCGTGCGACGTGCCGTGTATCGATGTCGACGTGCCACGTGTCGCCGGTGCGCGACACACACGCCTCCAGCCCGAGTTCGCGGCGCGCCAGCACCGCCGGATGCGTACGGGACGGGAAGTGGAATGCCTGCGACAGCAGGGTGCCGTCGTCGCCGCGCAGGGTCGCGACGACGGTGTCGTGTTCGCAGGGCCCGAAGCGGTACGCGTAGGTCCAGTCGAAGAAACGGCCGAGCAGCTCGGCCGAACCGATCCGCACGGTGTCGTGCGCGGCGATCCGAACCGGGCAGCCGGCCCGTGCAACCGCCGTGCGGCCGTCGCGCAGCGCGACCAGTTCGAGTGCCGCCGACAGCGGCGCGGGGCGCTCGTTGACGACATGCACGTCGAGCCCGTTCAGGCCTTCGTCGACGAGCAGCACCTGTACGGGTTGCAGCACCTGGCGCAGCGCGTGCCACGCGGATTTCGGCCGGTGCGCGGCGTCGATTACCCCCCAGCCGGCGCCCGGCATCACGTCCTGGAACTGCCAGATGAGCGCGCCGGCACAGCGCGAGCCGGTGCGCCGCCATTCGGAAAACGTCTCGCGCATCAGGTCGGCGACCACCGCGCGCGACAGTTCGAAGTAGCGCGCCGGATCCTCGCGCCGCAGCCGGTCGGGCACGACGTCGTACAGCGTCTGCAGATAGTGGTCGCGAATGTCCTCGAAATCCCACGACGTGCCGGGGTCGCGCGGCACGGCGGCTTTCCAGCGCGGCTCGTGCACGCCGGGCCAGCCGAGCTCGGCGAGCGTCGCGTCGCATGGCACGTTCGAGAACGCGAGGCATTCGCTCGCGAAGCGCACGTCTGCGCGGCGCGCGTCATCGAGCGGGCGCAGGTAGGCACCGACACCGTAATAGTGCGACACGCGTTCGCGCGGCATGAACGGCAGCACGCCGCCGTCGGGCGAATCGGGCACGTACGGGACGTCGGGCCGGCATGCGGCCGCATGGCCGGCCAGCCGGTCGGCGGTCAGCTCGAGGAAGCGCTGCTTCGGCCCGAGCCCGGACATCGCGGCCTGCTGCGCGATCTCGCTGCCGCCGCACAGGACGGCAAGCGACGGCGATGCGCCGTGACGCGAGAGGAACTGTCGGGCTTCGCGATCGACGTTGGCCGCGAACGCGGGATCGTCGAGCGCGTAGTCGAAGTTCGCGAACATGAAATCCTGCCAGACCAGCAGCCCGAGCCGGTCGCACCACGCATGAAAGGCATCGGCCTCGTAGGTCATCGTGCCGCCGACGCGGATCATGTTGAAGCCGGCGTCGCGCGCGAGCCCGAGCAGGCGGGCGTAGGTGGCGTCGTCCGCGTGCAGCGCGAGCGGCGCGGCACTGCTCCAGCACGCGCCGCGCGCGAACACGGGCACGCCGTTGACGCGCAGCCCGAAGCCCTTGCCGTCGGCACCGGGGTCGACGTCGATCGTGCGGAAGCCCGTCGCGCCGAGCGGTCGACGCTCGTCGCCGATATGCAGCGCAATGTCGTACAGCACCGGTTCGCCGTGCGTATGCGGCCACCAGCGGCACACGTTGGGCACCGCGACGCTTGCGCGCAGGCGATCGGGGCCCGCACGTTCGAGCGTGGCGTGGTGCTGGCCGCACGACAGCCGTGCCGCGAGCGCGTCGGGCAGCGGCGCGGCGAACGTCAGGTCCGCGTCGAGCCAGCCGGTGTCGCCTTCGATGCGCGCGTGCAGGTTGCAATCGGCGAGCACGGGCCCGTCGGCCGGATCGAGCACGTCCACGGGCCGCCACGGGCCGGTCGGCACATGCGGCGGAAACCAGCCCGGCATGTGCCCGAACAGCGACGTGCGGATCGTGCGCAGGGCCGCCGGCTCCGCGAGGCGCGTGCGCCAGCGCGCGCGGCGCGGCGCACGCGCGTCGCGCAGGTGCGGGGCGAGCGCGCGGAAACAGAGGGTCAGCCGGTGCGCCCCGTCGAGCGACACGGGCACGTCGTGCGCGACGAACATGCTGTCGGAGCGGAGGATCGGCGTGTCGTCGAGCCACGCCTGCGCGAGCGTCGCGAGGCCGTGAAAGCGCAGTACGCGCGGCCCGTGTCCGCGCAGTTCGATCCGGTACCAGTGGTCGCGCTCGTCGAGCGATACGGCTTCGTCGAGCCGGCCGGCGAGCGCGAGCGACTGGGCCACGGTACCGGGCACGGCCGCCGGAATCCAGCCGTTGCCGGCGGCCGGGAGATCGCGCGGTTCCCGTGCGGCCCCCGCGGCCGTCGCCAGCATCGACCACGCGGGTTGGGCGCGCGTGCGCGTCACCGCATGACCGGCACGGGTGCCGCCGCGTCGCTGTGCACGGGCGTCATGTGCCGCAGCGGCAAGGCGATCTGCCGTGCGCATGCGACCACGTCCGCGTAGGCGGCCTCGATCGCTTCGAGCGTCGAATCGCCGCGTTCCTCCTTGCCGCGCGCACAGGCGCGTGCGAGCCGGAATTCCAGCACCATCGCCTCGGACGCGATGCGGTCGCACGCGGCGCGGATCTCGGCGAACGGCCCGACGCAGCCGCTGGCCTGCAGCCAGCGCGCGTAATGGCCGAACAGCTCGAAGTTCGCGCCGAGCTGCCGCACCGAGTTGAACGAGTACGCATGAAAGCGCTCGAGCGGCGAATCGGCGAGCGTCCGCGCGTCGGTCTGCAATTGCCGCCGGAACGCGGCGATCGGGTCGACCACCGGCAGGCGCCGCAGGTGGCGCTGCAGCGCGGCGAGCGACGTCTCGCACAGCGTGCGCTCGTCGAGCGGTGCAAACCGCCGTTTCGCGCATTCGACATAGGGTGGCAGCGTCATCGGCGAGCTGCCGCCGACGAGCCCGTCGTAGTCGAAATCCTCGGCCACGTAATAACCGCTGTTATGGAAGTAGCCGATCTGGCGATTCGCGCGGTCGATCGCATCGACGCCGATCGTCGTCTTCGTGTGCTGCGTGCGGTAGCTGCTGCCGCGCGTATCGGGCAGGAACCACGCGTCGACTTCGACGATCATCAGGTGACCGCGCGCGACCTGCGTCTCGATGTGCCGGTCGAGCGGTTCGTAGATCGAGTGCTCCTGCACGACGATGCCGTACAGCCGCTCCAGTTCGTCGTGCGGAAACTTGAAGAACGTGAACTGGTCGCCCTCGAAATCGAGCGCGATCGTAAACGGCAGCGCCGCGTACGGATTGAAGCCCCACCACCGGAGCACTTCGAGCCACATGTCGACGTAGCAGTTGGTCTGCTTCCAGACCATCTCCTGGCTGTGCAGCGGATGCGGCCGGTAGTGGCGCGCACGGTGGCGCACATCCTCGAACGACGCGTCTTCGCCGTCGCGGGACACGAATCTCATCGCGTGCCCCACAGCACGTCGCGGACTTCATGCGGCCATGCATCGATGTCGAAGCCGTGGTGGCGGAACAGCGCGAGCGTGAGCCGTTCGAGGCCGAAGCCGACGCAGCCCGTGTGCGCGACCTCGTCCGTCGCGGTACGGATGTTCCACAGCAGCCCGAAATGGTCCATGTGGTAATTGAAGCTCAGGCAGGCGGTCTGGCGATCGTCGTGCTCGATCGGGATCAGCAGCTCGAACTTCAGGTTCTGCTCGCGCTGGCTGTTCGCGACGATCTTGCCGCCGCGCCCGAAGAACGGGTCGTTCGCAAGGTCGATCGCGTTGGGCAGGCGCAGCGCCTCGATCATTCGCGTGCCGCGCTCGATCCAGGTCTCGCGGAACGAGACGATCTGCTCGGGCGTGCCGATCCGCACGTATTCGCGCATCCGGAACAGCTGCATGCGGGTCGGATCGAGCGACGGCTCGTGGCGGAAGCAGTACGAGAATACGTCGACGATCCGGCCGTCGGCCGGCAGCGCGCCCGCGCGTGCGACGACAGGGTAGACGGGGTAACACGCGGCCGGCGTCATCACGACGTAGGTCGGCTTCTGGTTTTCGGTCCAGTCGTCGCCGCGATCGAGACACTGCAACAGGCGCTGGTGCTGATGCTCGTCGCCGCAGAACGCGTGCACGCTGCCCGCGAGCTGCGGGAAGCTCTTCATGTATTCGCTGCGCTCGAACTCGATGCGGCTCATGGCCGGGGGGAAGCGCAGCACTTCGGCCTGCTGGTCGGCGCCGATGCGCGTGACGAACGCGTCGAGCGCTTCCACGACGCGCTCGAACCGTTCGCTGCGGCCGAACAGGCCCTGGATGCCGGTCGAGACCAGCAGGCCCGCGTCGATCAGTTCGTCGCGCAGCGGGTTGACGCCCGCGCGGTCGAGCGGTGCGTCGGCGGGAGCGGAGGCGGCGGAGGGCACGGCAAGGCGATCGTTCACGTATGTTTCTCCAGCGTCGCAGGACGCAGCGCGAGCAGCAGGTTCGAGGTGTTGGTGGCAATGCGGTCGTTGCTGATCATCAGCGGCGCCGCATGCAGGTCGCGAATGTGGCGGCCGATGCTGAACGGCGTGCCTTGCTTGTAGCCGGCCATCCCGCAGATCATCATGGCCTGGTGCGCGACTTCCAGCGCGGTCGTCGACACGTAGGTCTTCAGCGTGTTGATCTCGGCGGCCCAGGCCATCCCGGCCGACCACGAGCGCGCGGTCGCATTCGCATGGAGGCGCAGCACGTTGTCGACGCGGGCCTGCATCGCCTGCATCAGCGCGAGCGATTCGGCGATGCGTCGCGACGCGGGCGACGGTGCGCCGTCGGTCTGGCGTGCCTGTGCGCGGAAGAACTGGTGCGCGCGATGGAACGCGTCGCCGGCCACGCCGATCCAGACCGCGGCCCACAGGATGTGCGACACCGGCACCATCGTTTCCTCGGCGATCTTCGCGAACGGCACCGGCAGGCACTGGACGGCGGCGCCTTGCGCGTCGAGCTCGAAACCGTTGCTGCAGGTGCCGCGCATCCCGAGCGTGTCCCATTCGCCGCGGCGCGTGAGCGTGTAGCCGTCGCGCAGCAGCGTGACGAGCACCTGCTCGGAAGCCGGGGCGTCCGCATCGCGTCGTGCGGTCGCGAGGATGCCGTCCGCATAGTCGCCGTACGAGATCGTCGGCGCGGATTTGCGCAGCCGGAACTCGCCGCCGTCGGTTTCGAGCGCGCACTGGCTCGCGCGCAGGTTGCCGCCGACGCCGTTTTCCGACGTAGCCGATGCGAGCAGCCACTGGTGGCGCACGAGTTGCTGCAGGAACAGCTTGTGCCAGCCCTGGTCGACCGCGTGATCGACGATGCAGGCGACCTGGATCTGGTGCATCGCGAACACCATGGCCGACGACGCGCAGGCCTGGCCGAGAATCGAGCAGGCCGACGCGATGTCCGCCAGCGACGCGCCAGCGCCGCCGAGATGGGTCGGCACCATTGCGCCGAGCAGGCGGCGCGCGCGCATCGCCTCGATCGCCTCGACGGGGCAGCGCGCGTCCCGGTCGACCGCGTCCGCGTGCTGCGCGGCGATCTGTGCGACGGCATGCGCGGCCTCGTCGAGCCGATGCGCATCGCTGTCGGTCGCGAGTTCGGGAAGCAGCGCGCTCATGCGGAATGCTCGGTGCGTTGCAGCGTGGCGATCGTGTCCGCGAGCGCGTCGATGCTGCGGAACAGGTTGCGGTTCAGCATCTCGTCGGGAATCTCGATGTTGAATTGCTTCTCGATCGCGAGCATCAGCTGGATCGTGTCGAGCGACGAGAGGCCCGCTTCGTAGAGGTCGTCCCCGTCGCCGATCGAATCGATCGCGGCTTCGAGGTGGGCGACGTGCTTCAGGATGGTTCTGATTTCGTTTTTCACGTGCTGCTCCGGCGTGCGTGGTGTCGTCCGCTCGGGGCAGACGCGGCATACGCGCTGACGTCCCCCCGGCAGTCCGGCATCAGTAGACCATTGGCAGGCACGGCGTTCTGTTCGCCACCCTACAAACCGCTAACCCTGCTTATCGAGGAAGCGCAGCGCCGAAGCGCCGCGCGGGCAGGTCGGGCAGGCGGGTCAGGCGCGCGAAGCGGCCGGCACACCCGAGTCGGCCGACAGGATGCGCTTCATCTCGTCACGCACGATCGCGCGGCAGCCGCACGACATTTTCTCGAGACCGTCGAGGTCGGCGAGCTCGATCGAACTCCGGTATTGCCGGATCAGGCCCAGCTTCTGGATCTCGCCGGCGGCATCGGTGACCGTTTCGCGCCGCACGCCGAGCATCTGCGCCAGCATGCTGTGCGTCACCTGGATCTCGATGCTGCGGGTCCGGTCGTACGCGAGCAGGAACCATCTGCATAACTGATGTTTGAGCACGTGATGACGGCTGCAGAACGTGATCTGCGAGACCTGCGCCATCAGCAGCCGCACGCAGACGAACACGAGATGGCGAATGACCGGCGACGCGTCGAACGCGGCGGCGAACACGCGCCGGTCGAGCCGGTAGACGAACCCGTCGCGGCAGGCCACGGCCCGGCAGGGCATCCGGCCGCTGCCGCCGATCACGTCGTCGCACGCCACGCTCTCGCTGCCGATCTCCGCGACTTCCAGCGTCATGCCGCCGGACGACACGTACTGCAGCGAAATCGCGGTCGTGACGGGCAGGTAGACCGCGGCGAGCATTTCGCCGGGCTCGCAGAGCACTTGCCCCGATTTCAGGTGGACGAGTTGAAGGTGGGGGACGAATGTCGCGAGATCGTCGCGGTCGACGGCCGCGAGAAACCGGTTCGCATCGAAGCTGTGGGACAGCTCGATCATCCCGTTCGCGTACGCGACGGTGTCAGGGGCCTGGTGAGTCACGGCGCATCCTCGTAGGGTGGCGGTCGCGCGTCGTCTCGGCGATACCCCGAAAATGGGGAATTCGCACGATCGTGCGGACTTGTGTTCGTCAGAAATGGAGTGACGATACTCGCGAAAAGGCTAACACGCCATTGAATTCGATCAATTGCACATTGCGTCATTTCACAAAGTTTGACGATTTTGGGCGGGCGGGAATGTTATCCGGATTTAATGATTCGTTTTAGCGGAATTAATCATCCGGAAATCGAATGGGACGTTCGGCATTCATTCGATGTCGAACGGGAATCAATCGAACGGTGCCGTGCTGCGTGCGAAGAAAGTCCCGGGCGGACATTGAACATTCTTTGACAATTAAAGGGATGTCACGAAAATATCCATAAAAATCAATGTGATGCGGGAGAAGTGTGCGTCAGATGACAGAGCCGGAATTTAGTGTGTCGATTCAAATTTGAGACAGTTTCAAACAGCTGTGCGAGGCATGGTGACGCAGAGAAGTGCTGCCGGGTACATCACGGAAACAATTGAAAATCGACTGTAAGTATATGAGCGACAAGCCTGGGAGCCGCGCCGTGTCTGTCTCGGTTCGATGCAGGGGAAATGATCAGTCAAATCGCTCGCGGTGTCCGGCGTCCGGAGGAGTGTCCGGAAATGAGACGCTTTTTTTGGTTTTGGGCCGGTAATTCGGGCGATCTAAATCGGGCGTGATTCATATATTAAGGATGGGCATGGTTTGGCACGTAAATCGCTTATTCGGGCTGGCGTGTCGAAACGGGACGGCCGATTCGATCCGGCGGCAACAAAGCCGACGGTCGGTCGGAATCAGGGTTGTGGGCCGCAACCACTGCCGGCGTCCGGGCGCGCATCGCGATAACGAGTTCCGTGCCCGCGGCTGCAGGCGGCGCGGACGATAAAAGGGATACAGACATGCTTCATCTTCACTCGAGCTACTCGGCGAATGCCATCCTCGATGCCCTCCCGGAGGACAGCATCCGCAACATCGCACCGCATCTCGAACTGGTCAGGATCAAGGCCGGGATGCTCGAGCGGGTCGGCGAACCGATGCGCCACGTGCATTTCCCGACGACGTCGATGATGTCGGTGCAGCACCTGATGGAAGACGGTGCGATGGTCGAGGTGGCGCAGGTCGGCCGCGAGGGAGTGGTCGGTCTGGCGACGCTGGTCGGTGGCGCCGCGGCGTCGCACCGGGTCGAGGTCCGCATCGGCGGGATGGCCTATCGTGTGCCGAGCTGCGTGATGCGCGCCGAATTCGAGCGGTCGCCGGCGACCTACCGGCTGCTGCTCAGCTACTGCCAGGCAGCGATGGCGCAGATCTCGCGCGGCGCGCTGTGCAACCGGCATCACTCGGTCAGCGAGCAGCTCAGCCGCTGGCTGCTGCTCGCGCACGACCGCATCGACGGCGACGAACTGGCGGTCACGCAGCAGACGATCGCGAACATGCTCGGCGTGCGGCGCGAAGGCGTGACGGAAGCGGCCGGCAACCTGCAGGAATCCGGGCTGATCCGGCAACGCCGCGGCCGCATCACGGTGCTCGACCGCGACGGCCTCGAACATCACGCGTGTGAATGCTACGACCTGATTCGCGCCGACTATCGCAGGCTGCTCGGCACGCGCGGGACGGCAAGGCCGACACCCGTTCGGCCCCGCATGCCGGACGAGCGTCGCGGGTTCCCCGCACATGGTGCGTGACGATGCACCCGAGGTTCGGTGGAACGAATGCGATGCGGCGTGCCGCGATCGCAGCGACCGACGCCGTGCTCGTGCTGGCCGGCGCGCTCGCGGCGCAGGCGGCCTCGGGCCTCGCGTGGCGCGCGCTGTCCGACGCGCAGCGCGGCGCGATCGCGCTGCTGTGCGTGCTGACCGTGGCGTTGCTGCCGCGCTACCTGCGCACCGCGCGTGGCAGCGTGGCGCC
Organism: Burkholderia sp. LK4; assembly: GCF_001043615.1. Lineage (NCBI taxonomy): Bacteria > Pseudomonadati > Pseudomonadota > Betaproteobacteria > Burkholderiales > Burkholderiaceae > Burkholderia > Burkholderia sp. LK4. Next base: position 65,518 of record NZ_LDUL01000045.1, on the reverse strand, counting down.
GCAAGGCGGCACGCATGCGCTGACGCAGACGATCGTGGCGCTCGTCTGCGCGAGCGTGCTGACGGTGGCGGCCGCGATGTGGATCATGAACCGAGGCGGCACGATCACGACACGCTGGATCGCGCGCACGGTGCTGGCCGGCGACGCGGCGCTGCTGCTCGGTCGTGCCGCGCTGCTGGCGCTGGCACTGACGCGCGACGATCCGCGCGCGCGGCAGCGCCGCGTCGCGGTGGTCGGTGCGACGGCGTACGGCCGTGTCGCGGTCGAGCGGATGCAGCTCGCGCCGCAGGGGCCTTTCGTGGCGGCGTGCGTATTCGATGACGACGCACCGGCTGCCGCCGGCGGGATCGGTGGCATCGGCGGCGTGCCGGTGATCGATGACTGGAACGCACTGCGCGACCTGATTCGCGGTGGCGAGATCGACGAGGTATGGCTCACGCTGCCGATGTCGCACGAGTGGCGGATCCAGCGCATCGTCCGCGAGTTGCGCGACGAGTTCGTGGAATTGCGGCTGCTGCCCGACGTGCGACAGATGGCGATGGTCGATCGCTCGGCGACCGACGTGCTCGGCATGCCGGCGATCAATCTCGCGACCACGCCGCGCTCGGCGCCGGAGCTGTGGGCGAAGTTCGCGTTCGACCGGCTGTTCGCATTCGGTGTGCTGATTCCGCTGCTGCCGCTGCTGTCGATGCTGGCGATCGCGGTCAAGCTGTCGTCGCCGGGGCCCGTGCTGTTCAGGCAGCGCCGCAAGGGCGTCGACGGCCGGGAGTTCGATATCCTGAAGTTCCGGACGATGCGCGTGCATCGCGCACAACCGGGCGTCGTGCGGCAGGCGTCGCGCAACGATGCGCGCATCACGCGCGTCGGCGCGTTCCTGCGGCGCACGTCGCTCGACGAGCTGCCGCAGTTCTTCAACGTGCTGTTCGGGCAGATGTCGGTTGTCGGCCCGCGTCCGCATGCGATCGAACACGATGACCTTTACCGGCAACTGATCGACTGCTACATGTATCGCTACCGGGTGCGGCCCGGCATCACCGGATGGGCACAGGTGAACGGCTATCGCGGCGAGACGCGCAAGGTCGAGGCGATGGAGGCGCGCGTCAAGTTCGACCTGTTCTACATGCAGAACTGGAGCTTCTGGTTCGACATGAAGATCATCCTGCTGACGGTCGTGCGCGGTTTTATCGGGCGGAATGCCTTTTGACGCTGCGTGGCAAGCGGGCGACGTGCCGGCCCCGCCCGCCGCGCATCAGCGCACCACGAATGCGTCGGGGTACGCGGAGTTTTCCGCCGTATCGCGCACGCACGCCTGCGCGATATCGAGGACGTCGCGCACGGCCGGATTGTTCTTCAGCGCATGCTGGTGAACGAGATAGAAATTGAACCACTGGCTCGAATCGAACGGGCGCGCCACCAGCTCGCGGTTCGCGCACAGGTCGGCGGCGGTCAGCGCGTTCAGCAGGCTCACGCCGTCGGTCAGCCGAATCACTTCGCCGAGCGAGCTCATGCTCACGCGCAACTCGTAGCCGAGCCGCCGGCGGTCGCTTGAATCGTCGTAGATCAGGTGGTCGGACTGGATCGGCTTGATGTACTGCTGATCGGCGAGATCGTCGTATGTCAGCAGCTTGCGCGCGGCGAGCCGGTTCTTGCGCGTCAGCAGCGCGACCATCTTCGCGCCGAACACGGGCACGAAGATCAGGCCCGGTTCATGGATCTCGTACGATACGATCGCGAGATCGAGGCGGCCGCCTTCCACATCCGATATGAGCCGCCCGCTCGCGGCGACATCGAGCGCCACGCCCGTGCCCGAGTGCGACTGTGCGTAATGTTGCGCGAGCCGCGGCCCGAACCGGTGACACAGCCCCGGCGCGCAGCCGATGCGCAGCGACGCGACACCGCTGTCCTGCAACAGCGAAATTTCCTCTTCGATGCGATTCAGCCGGTCGAGCAACTGTACGGCCTCGTCGAGCATGTAGCGGCCTGCCGGCGAGATCTGCAGACGCTGGTTCTCGCGCGCGAAAAGCCGGATGCGCAGGCTGTCCTCGAGCCGCGCGAGCGCATGGCTGACCGCCGACTGCGTGATGCCGAGCTGAACCGCCGCCTGTCGCGTGGAGCCGGCCGTGGCGATCGCATGGAAGATTTCGATGTCGCGCAGGCTGAAGTCGCTCCGCATGTTCGCTCCGGTCAATCAATTGATTAAAAAAGATCATATATTGACCGAAAAATAATTCAAAGCGAGACTGCGAACCAGTCAAACAACAGGCCGGTTCCTTCTGCAGCAATGGCTTTCGGGCCGTCTGCAGATGATGAATCAAATCGGTCACTCATCATACGGAGACACCCGCAGTGCCGTTGCGCCGCCGCGCAGCGCGCTGGCCGCCATGCCATGTTCGATTTCCATCTCGTCTTCAAGTACCTGCCGATGCTGTTCGAAGCGGCGGCCGTCACGGTGGAGCTGACGCTGCTCGCGATCGTATTCGGCCTCGCCATCGGCCTCGGCGCCGCCCTCGGCAGGTTGTCGCGCCATCGCGTGCTGCGCGATGCCACCGGTGCTTATATCTGGCTGATCCGCTCGACGCCGTTGCTCGTCCAGCTGTTCATCATCTATTTCGGGTTGCCGCAGTTCGGGCTCGAGCTGTCGCCGTTCAGCTCCGGCGTGATCGGTCTCGCGCTCAACGTCGGCGCGTACAACGCGGAGACGATCCGTGCCGGCATCCTCGCGATTCCGCACGGGCAGGTCGAAGCGTCGCGGTCGCTCGGCTTCGGCGCCGCGCGCACGATGCGGCTCGTCGTGCTGCCGCAGGCGCTCAGACTGATCGTGCCGCCGCTCGGCAACAACCTGATCATCCTCATCAAGGACACGTCGCTCGTGTCGACGATCACGCTCGCGGAGCTGTTCATGCGCACGCAGCAACTGGTCGGCGCGACCTTCAAGCCGTTCGAACTCTACTTTGCGTGCGCGATGATCTATGCGTTGCTGACCACCGGGACGAGCCTCGTGCTGCGCCAGTTCGAACAGCGCCTGATCCTGAAAGGAGGCCGGGCATGAGCGGGAACCAGCCGCAGATCGTCCTGCGCGACATCCACAAGACCTACGGGACGCTCGACGTGTTGAAGGGCATTTCGCTCGACGTCCACAAGGGTGAGGTCGTCGTGCTGATCGGCCCGAGCGGATCGGGCAAGAGCACGCTGCTGCGCTGTGTGAACCACCTGGAGACACCGACGCGCGGCGAGGTGAGGGTGCTGGGCAGCCTCGTCAACGATCCCGGCCGCGGGCATCGCGCGCAGGAGCGCTACCTGAATGCGATGCGGATGAAGGTGGGCATGGTGTTTCAGCACTTCAACCTGTTTCCGCACCTGACCGTGCTCGACAACCTGACGCTCGCGCCGATGCAGTTGCTCGGCATGACGGCTTCGCAGGCGCGGGACGAAGCGCGGGAGCTGCTCGACAAGGTCGGTGTGCTCGACAAGCAGGACGTCTATCCCGGCAACCTGTCCGGCGGGCAGAAGCAGCGTGTCGCGATTGCGCGGGCACTCGCGCTGAAGCCCGACGCGATGCTGTTCGACGAACCGACGTCGGCGCTCGACCCGGAGATGGTCGGCGGCGTGCTGGCGGTCATGGAGCGGCTGGCAAAGGCCGGCATGACGATGATGGTCGTCACGCACGAGATGCGCTTTGCCGAACGCGTGGCCGACCGTGTCGTCTTCATGGCCGACGGCCGGGTTGTCGAGGACGGTTGTCCGACCGAGATCTTTCATCGGCCCTCGCACGAGCGGACCCAGGCGTTTCTCGCCGATATCCGCTGACCGCGCGGTACCGAATTCCCTTACGCAATCAGACAAGGACGTCAATGAGCGACCATCTCTTTTATCAGTCCGCCGTGCAGTTGCCGACCGTCGCGCGCGCCGAAGGCATCTATGCGTGGGATACGGACGGCAAGCGTCACATCGACGCGTGTTCCGGCGCCATCGTGGCCCAGCTGGGCCACGGGCATCCGGCGATTCGCGACGCCATGCTCGCGCAGCTCGACAAGGTTGCGTTCGCGTATCGGACGCAGTTCGAGAATCAGCCGGCCGTGGATCTTGCGGAGAAGCTCGTCGGTCTCGCAGGCGGCCGCTTCGACCGCGTGTTTTTCTCGAGCGGGGGCTCGGAATCGGTCGAGTCGGCATTGAAGCTCGCGCGCCAGTACTGGGTGTGCAGCGGTGAGCCGGAGCGCAGCGTGTTCATCGCGCGCCGGCCGTCCTATCACGGCTCGACGATGGGCGCGCTCGCGATGACGAGCTACACGCCGCTCACGCAGCCGTTCGAGCCGATGATCCGGCTTTATCCGAAGGTCGCTTCGCCGACGCAGTATCGCGTGCCGCACGGCAAGAGCGCGGAGCAGCACGCGCTCGATTGCGCGGACGAACTCGACGCGGCGATTCGCGAAGTCGGTGCCGAGCGGGTGGCCGCGTTCGTCGCGGAGCCGATCGGTGGCGCGAGCACGGGCGCCGAGGTGCCGCACGACGCGTATTTCGCGCGTATCCGCGAGATCTGCTCGCGCCATGGCATCCTGCTGATCCTCGACGAGGTGATGACGGGCATCGGCCGCACGGGGCGCTGGTTCGGTTTCCAGCACTGGAATGTCGAGGCGGACATCCTGTGCGTGGCGAAGGGGCTCGGCGCCGGTTACTACCCGACGTCCGCGATCGTGACGCGGGCCGGGCTGACCGATCCGATCCTCGCGTCGGGCGGGTTTCAGCATGGCTATACCTACGCCGGCAATCCGCTCGCGAGCGCGACGGCGCTGGCTGTGATCGACGTGATCGAACGCGAGGGGCTGGTCGAGCATGCGGCCGAGACGGGCGATTATCTGCGCGGCCTGCTCGACGCTCTCGCGACTCGGCACGACTTCATCGGCGACGTGCGCGGACGCGGCTTCCTGCTCGCGCTCGAGTACGTCGCGGATCGCGACACGAAAACCCCGTTCGACCCGGCACTCCGGTTCGGCGAACAGGTGACGCGCGCCGCGCGCGAGCAGGGGGTGATCGTTTATCCGCGCAAGTCGCTGATGGGGGAAACCGGCGACCATACGCTGATCGCGCCGCCGCTCATCACGACACGTGCGCAATGCGACGAGATCGTCGAACGGCTCGATCTCGCGTTCCGGACGATCGGACGATGACGGAGCGACGCATGGACAAACGCATGCAGCTCGCCGACGCGGTCGCACCGATTCCGGACGGCGCATCGATCATGGTCGGCGGTTTTGGTTCACCGGGCACGCCGTTCTCGCTGCTGGCCGAGTTGCAACGGCAGGGCAAGCGCGACCTGACGATCATCAAGAACGATGCGAACCAGGACAACTACGGCGTGTCGAGGCTGATCGAGGCTGGCGTCGTGAGCCGGCTGCTGACGACGCATCTCGGCCTGAGCGGCCCCGCGCGGCGCGCTTACCTGTCCGGCACACTGCAGATCGAGTTCTTTTCGCAGGGGTTGTTCGCCGAACGAATCCGCTGCGCGGGCGTCGGCTTGCCGGGCATCGTGACCGATATCGAGTTGCCGCCGGAACTGGGTGTCACGCGCGAAACGATTTCGGTCGACGGCCGGACGCTGTTTTTCGAACGCGCTCTGCGTGCGGATTTCGCGCTGCTTCGTGCGGATCGCGCGGATACCTGCGGGAATCTCCGCTATCGCGGCGCAGCACGCAATTTCTCGCCGCTGATGGCGATGGCCGCGGATCGGGTGCTGGTCGAGGCGCGCGTCGTCGACGCGACGCCGCTTGCGCCCGACGATATCCACACGCCGGGCATCCACGTGCATGGCCTGATCCAGATCGACGGAGACACCGATGAATACCAGCCCATCCCGCGCTGACCCGCGCCACGTGATCGCGCGCCGGGCCGCGCGCGAAGTGGCGCGCGGGCAACTGATCAATCTCGGTATCGGCCTGCCGACGCTGATTCCCGCGTATCTCGACGATCCGTCGGCCACCTGGATCCACTCGGAGAACGGCATCGTCGGAGTCGGCGCGCTTGCGCGCGCCGCCGATCTCGACCGCGATCTGATCGACGCCGGCGGCGGTTACGTATCGGTCGTGCCGGGCGGCGCGATCGTCGACAGCGTCGATTCGTTCGGCATGATCCGGCGCGGGCTGGTCGATATCACGTTCCTGGGTGCGTTGCAGGTGTCGGCGCACGGCGATCTCGCGAACTGGCTCGTGCCGGGTAGCCTCGTGGCAGGCATCGGCGGCGGCGCGGAACTGGCACAGAAGGCGCGGCGCATGATCGTCACGATGCCGCACACCGACAAGAACGGGCGACCGAAGATCGTCGAGCGATGCGCGCTGCCGCTCACGGCGCGCCGCCGCGTCGCGATGATCGTCACCGAACACGCGGTGTTCCGGTGTGCGGCGCATGGACTGACGCTGGTGGAACGGCTCGATTCGCTGAGCGTTGCCGAGATCCGCAACCTGACCGAAGCCGATTTCACGGTCGACAAGGAGGCCGCATGACGGACACCAGTCGCGACGCCTGGATCGTCGGTTATGCGCGCACGCCGATCGGGCGCGCGTTTCGCGGTGCGTTCAACGACACGACGTCGCCGACGCTTGCCGCGCTTTCGCTGCGTGCCGCGGTGGCGCGCAGCGGCCTCGATCCCGAACGGATCGACGACGTGATGCTCGGCTGCGCATTGCCGGAAGGGACGCAGTACTACAACATCGGGCGGCTTGCGGCACTGGCGGCGGGCCTGCCCGTCAGCGTGCCGGGCATGACCGTCGACCGGCAATGCGCGTCGGGGCTGATGTCGGTTGCACTGGCGTCGGCGCGGATTTCGGGCGGCGAAGCCGATGCGATCCTGGCGGGCGGCGTCGAATCGATCAGCCTCGTGCAGAACGCGCACATGAATCGCCACCGCCAGCAGGACGAGCAATTGCTCGCGCGGTACGCTGACGCCTACATGCCGATGGTCGAGACGGCCGATGTGGTTGCGAGCCGCTATCGCGTGTCGCGTCGTGCTCAGGATGACTACGCGACACTCAGCCAGCAGCGTGCCGCGCGCGCGGTGCAGGCGGGGTTGTTGCGTGACGAAATCGTTGCGGTCGACGTGCGCAAGGTCGAACGCGACAAGGCAAGCGGCGACGGCGTCGCCCGCATGCTGCGCGTGAGCGAAGACGAATGCGGGCGTCCGGGTACGACCGGCGACGAGCTGGCGGCGCTCGATGCCGTGCGCGACGGCGGTACCGTGACGGCCGGCAACGCGTGCGCGCTCGCGGACGGATCGGCCGCATGCGCGGTCGTCTCCGGCGCGATGCTGCGCACGCTCGACACGCCGCCCCTCGGACGCATGATCGCGTGCGCGGTGGCCGGCTGCCGGCCCGACGAGATGGGTGTCGGCCCCGTGCCTGCCGTGCGCAAGCTGCTTGCCCGCACGGGCCTGTCGGCCGCCGACATCGGCCTGTGGGAACTCAACGAGGCGTTCGCTTCGCAGGTCGTGCATTGCGTCGACACACTCGGCTTGTCGTACGAGGTCGTCAACGTCAACGGTGGCAGCATCGCGCTCGGCCATCCGTACGGGATGACGGGAACGCGGATGGTCGGTCACGCACTGCTCGAAGGGGCACGACGCGGCGTGCGCCACGTCGTCGTCACGATGTGCATCGGCGGCGGGCAGGGGGCCGCCGCGTTGTTCGAAGTCGCGCGGCATCAGGCGCCGTGCGATGCCACGTCGAACGCATAGATGCGTTCGATTCACGATCAAGATCCTGGAGACTGGAGATGACTTTGCTGCAACGAATGACGATGGTCGCCTGCGCGGCGCTCATCGGCGCCGCGAGCGTCGCGGCACATGCCGACGATCTGGACAAGGTCCGGCAGACGGGCAACCTGACGTTCGCGTTGACCGGCAAGTATCCGCCGTTCAGCTTCATCGACGAGTCGGGCAAACTGACCGGCTTCGACGTCGATATCGGCACCCGCGTCGCGGGCAGGCTCGGTGCGAAGCCCGTGCCGGTCATGACGGCATGGGACGGCATCGTCGGCGGGCTGCTGGCCGGCAAGTACGATGCCGTGATCGGCAGTCTGGCGATCACCGACGAGCGCCTGAAGGCCGTGGATTTCACGCAGTCCTACTATCGTTCGGGCGCGCAGCTGTTCGTGCCGAAGGGCAGCAGCGTGCAGGACATCGCGCAGTTGAAGGGCAAGGTGGTCGGCGTCACGCTCGGGGAAACCTATGAAGCGTGGTTGCGCAAGAACCGGCCCGACGTGCAGGTGAAAACCTACAAGGGGCTGCCCGACATCCTGATCGACATGCAGAACCGCCGTATCGAGGGATTCGTCTCGGATCGCATCGCAGGCATCCTGACGATCCGTGACAAGCACATTGACGCGAAACCCGTCGGGCCGCTGCTGTATCCGGAGAAGATGGGGATCGCGGTGCGCAAGGACAGCCCGAAGCTGCGCGATGCGATCAACGCCGCGCTCGACACGATGCTCAAGGACGGCGAATACGGCGCGATCAGCAAGCGGTGGCTCGGCGAGGATGTGCGCTGATTGCTGGCCCCGATTTCGCGTCGCCCCCATCGCTTTTAGGGGCATTCGGTGCAGCACTGATTCCGGTCAACACACACCCGCTCAATGGGTTTATCCTGCATCGCATGCGTCCGGCGCCTGATGCGTCCGGGCGCGTATCCGTGGCGCGGCGGCGCCGGTCGAACCTTGCCCGCCGCACACCGGCGCGACACTGCGCGCGACCGTTTTCCGCGCGGAACCCGGAACAGGAGAGACGCCATGGCGCTCGACGCACAACAACGGCAGACGCTGAAGCAGCGGCTGAACGAGAGCGAGCAGACGTTACGTGCGGAGATCCGCACGAGCGAAGACCAGCGCGCGTCGGAATCCTATGCAGATCTCGCCGGCGCGGCGCCGGACGAGGGCGACGAGGCGAATGCGGACCTGTTCGTCGACGTCGATCATGCATTGATCGGCATGAAACTGACCGAACTGCGCGCCGTCGGCCGCGCGCAGCAGCGGATGCGCGACGGCAGTTACGGCGAATGCATCGACTGCGACGGTTCGGTCGGCTATGAGCGCCTGCTGGCGCGCCCGACTGCCGAACGCTGCACGCATTGCCAGTCGATCTACGAGCGGCACTACGCCACGACGCCGCGCGCTACCCTCTGACGTCGGGCCGCAACGTCGCAGCACGCGACGCACGGCCGGCGTACGATGATGAACGTGCGCCCGGCGGCGTCGGCATGCGGCACCGCGCGGGCAGACGGCGTCGCGCACGCGCGCGGCACCATCCACGTGGAAGGGAGCCACGCCGATCATGCCGATCCACAATGCTGGGTATGCGGCCGTGTTCGCCGAGATCGCCGACATGCTCGAGATCCAGGGCGCCAATCCGTTCCGGGTGCGCGCGTATCGCAACGCCGCGCGCACGATCGCCGACTACGGGCGCGATATCGCGACGATGATCGCGAACGGCGACGATCTCGGGAAGATTCCGTCGATCGGGCCCGATCTCGCGTCGAAGCTGCGCGAGATCGCCGCGACCGGCACCTGCGAATTGCAGCAAACGCTGCGTCACGCGCTGCCGGGCGCGATCGTCGAGCTGCTTGACGTACCGGGGCTCGGCGCGAAACGCGTGAAGGCGCTGCATGAAGCGCTGCACGTCGATTCGCTCGAACAGCTTCGCGCCGAGGCGAAGAGCGGGCACGTGCGTGAATTGCCCGGCTTCGGCGCGAAAACCGAAGCCCATCTGCTCGAAGCGATCGACGACCGGCTGCAACGCGAACCCCAACGCTTCCTGCTGCCGGATGCGGCGCACTCGCTGCTGCCGCTGCTCGAACGCCTGCGCGCGATTGCCGGTGTCGGCAAGGCCGTGCCGGCCGGCAGCTTCCGCCGCCGCCGCGAGACGGTCGGCGATCTCGACATCCTCGTCACCGCACGCGATCCGCAGGCCGTCGCCGACGCGTTCGTCGGCTACGGCGAGGTGGCGCGCGTGCTGGCGCACGGCAAGACGAAGTCGAGCGTCGTGCTCGCGAACGGGTTGCAGGTCGACCTGCGCGTCGTCGATGCCGATGCATTCGGCGCGGCGCTCGTCTACTTCACCGGATCGAAGGCGCACAACATCGCGTTGCGAAGGATTGCGCAGGCCGGCGGGCTGAAGATCAACGAATATGGCGTGTTCCGCGGCGACGAACGGATCGCCGGCGCGACCGAGGCGTCGGTTTACGCGGCGATCGGGCTGCACGAAGTCCCGCCCGAATTGCGCGAGGATCGTGGCGAGATCGACGCGGCGCGCGCGGGCACGCTGCCGGCGCTGGTCGAGCGCAAGCATGTGCATGGCGACCTGCATGCGCATACCGACGCGTCGGCCGGCCGCGACAGCTTGCGCGCGATGGCCGATGCGGCGCGCGCGCGCGGATTCGCGTACCTGGCCATCACCGACCGGGCACCGGATTCCGGCGGCGGCCGCAACGGCTTCGACTGGCTTGCCCGGCAACTCGACGAGATCGACCGCCTGAACGCGTCGTTCGACGATTTCGTGCTGCTCAAGGGAGTGGAGGCCGGCATTCTCGAGGACGGCAGCCTCGACGTGCCCGACACGTTGCTCGGCCGGCTCGATCTCGTGGTCGGTGCGGTACGTGACGGCTTCGAGTTGTCGCGCGACGCGCAGACCGCGCGCGTGCTGCGCGCGATGGACCAGCCGCATTTCACGATTCTCGCGCACCCGACGGGCCGCGTGCTCGGCGAGCGCGACGCGTGCGAACTCGACGTGGCACGCGTGATCGCGCACGCCGCGGCGCGCCGCTGTTTCGTTGAACTCGACGCGCAGCCGCGGCGGCTCGACCTGCCGGACATCTGGTGCCGCGAGGCCGCGAAGGCCGGCGTGCCGGTGGCGATCGGCTCGGATGCGTGCAGCACGGACGAACTCGACAATCTCGCCTACGGCGTCGATCAGGCGCGACGCGGCTGGCTGACGCGGCCCGACGTGCTGAACACGCGCACGCTCGCGCAATTGAGGCCGCTGCTTGCACGCACGATGGGCGCGGACTGCGCGTCCAGGCGCCGCGGCTCGAAGGGCGCATGAACGCACCGGCGGGCGCGTCGCCCGCCGCGCGTGAAGGCGGTCACGTCACGCCAGCACGCCGGCCGCCGGCACGTAGGGCAGGCCGAGCGCCAGCGCGACCGCTTCGTACGTGATGTGCCCGTCGCACACGTTCAGGCCCGCGCGCAGGTGCGGATCGTCGGTCATCGCCTGCTTCCAGCCCTTGTCGGCGAGTGCGAGCGCGTGCCCGAGCGTCGCGTTGTTCAGCGCGAAGGTCGACGTGCGCGCGACCGCGCCGGGCATGTTCGCGACGCAGTAGTGCACGACGCCGTCGACGACGAAGGTCGGGTCCGCGTGCGTCGTCGCGTGCGAAGTCTCGAAGCATCCGCCCTGGTCGATCGCGACGTCGACGACGACCGCCCCGGTGCGCATCGTCGCGATCATGTCGCGCGTGACGAGCCGCGGCGCCGATGCGCCCGGCACGAGCACGGCGCCGATCACGACGTCGGCATCGCGCACGGCTTCGTCGATCGTGTGCGCGTTCGAGCAGACGGTCGCGATCCGGTTGGCGAACACGAGGTCGAGCTGGCGCAGCCGGTTCACGTTGGTGTCGAGCACGGTGACGCGCGCGCCGAGGCCGACCGCCATCTGCAGCGCGCCGGTGCCCACCACGCCCGCGCCGAGCACGACGACATGCGCGGCCGGCACGCCGGGCACACCGGCCATCAGCACGCCGCGCCCGCCGCGCGGGCTTTCGAGGTGGGTCGCCGCGACCTGGATCGACATGCGCCCGGCCACCTCGCTCATCGGCGCGAGCAGCGGCAGGCCGCCGCCCGGGCCCGTCACGGTTTCGTAGGCGACGCAGACGGCGCCGGACTTCACGAGTGCCGCGGCCTGTCCGGGATCGGGCGCGAGATGCAGGTACGTGTAGAGGATCTGCCCGCGCCGCAACATCGCGCATTCCGCCGGCTGCGGCTCCTTGACCTTGATGATCATGTCGGCGCGCGCGAAGACTTCGTCGGCACCGTCGCAGAGCGATGCGCCCGCGGCCGTGTAGTCATTGTCGAGCAGGCCGATCGCGGTGCCCGCGCCGCGCTGCACCAGCACGCGGTGGCCGTGCCGAGTGAGTTCGCGCGCGCCGGCCGGCGTGAGGCCGACACGGTATTCGTGGTTCTTGATCTCCTTCGGCACGCCGATCAGCATGAGTCGCCTCCATGGCCTTCGTTATCGTTGTCGTGCAGGTGCGCCGTGCGGCCGGTCGCGCGGATGCGTATCGACCGCGGTACTGGAATAACAGGGTAGTGGTGCGCGGAGGGAAGTCAAGCGGCCGGCCCGCGCGCACTGCGTTGCAACATCGGTCGTGGCGGGTTGCGACCGGAGGTCGCAATGCAGCGGCTGCCGGGTTTCGGTATCGTCACGGGTGTCGCGGCCCGGGGCCGCGTGCCGGCGCTTCGCCGGCAGCACGTCGAGATAACGACACAACGAGACGAGGGCATTGACCGACATGACCGGGGCGTATTTCAGCGTGCCGACGCTTTGCGCGATCGCGCTCATTCACGTGTACTGGGCGTTGGGCGGGCGGCGCGGCAAGCGTGCGGCCATTCCCGAGCAGGACGGCGAGCCGCTGCTGCGGCCGACCGCCATCGGCACGCTCGCCGTCGCGGCGGCATTGCTGGGCGGCGCGTGCGTGGTTGCCGCGCGCGCCGGCTGGCTGGGGCCGAACCCGTATCCCGGCACGATCTCGTTCGCGGTCGTTGCGCTCGCATTGATTTTCGCGGTGCGGGCCGTCGGCGATTTCCGTTACGTCGGCTTCTTCAAGCGGATTCGCGGGTCGCGTTTCGCGCGGATGGACACGCTGTATTACTCGCCGCTGTGCGCGGCGCTGGCGCTGTCCATCGCGTCGATGTTCTGGCCGCGGTGAACGCGCGTTTCAGCGCTTAGGCGCTTCCCGTTCCGTAAGGTATTCCGCCGGCACGGTATCCGTCAGCCATACGCCGTTTTCGGCGACGAAGAACGTGTGGCCTTGCCGATGCATGCGCTGCGCATCGACCTCGAGAATCACGGGCACGCCGTAGCGCGTGCCGACGGCCAGCGCGGTCCGGATGTCCGACGACAGATGCACGTGATGACGGGCACCGGGTATCAGCCCTTGCGCCCGAATCGAATCCAGGAAGCGCGTCGCGGTGCCGTGATAGAGGCGCTCGGGCGGTTGCGCGGCCGGATAGTTGCGCTGCACGACGGGCGTCGAATGGCCTTGTACCGCGCGGATACGTCGGCCGTCGTCGGAGAGGGCGAAGCGCTGCTTGTCGTTGGTCGCGCAGACGGTTTCGAGCGTCGCGCGATCGATGGGATGCCCCAGGCGGGCGATGCCGGCGATCAGTTCGTCGATGTCGGCCCAGCCTTCCGGGTCGAGCCGCAGCCCGATCGTTTGCGGCGCGTGGCGCAGCAGGTAGCTGAGGGTTCGGCTGATGCGGGTCGCGTCGGCCGTCGGCAGTTCATTCTTATGTGGTCTCATGAGACGCGGAGGCTACCAGAGCGCGATGCAAACCGGCACCCATCGGTGCGCCGCGTGGCTGGAAAGCCACAGCCTTCCGCGAAACCCGACACACGACAATCCTTTGCCTGACGCCCGCGTCAGCGGGTAATCGCGCGAATCCTTTCGCGTTCCGGCTTCCGGACTTTTCAATTGTTGCGATTTTCGATGCATTGAATTGCATTGGCGTACCTTTGAATGGAACCGGTTCCATATATAATTCGCGGCACTTGTCGCCGGGCCCGAAAGAGGGTCGTGCACGTTGCGCTTGCTGTCGGCAAACGCGACGTCTAAGTTGAATGAGGGTCATGAGCGATGAGGGGCAGATGCGGGCAGATGCCGGTATTTGTCAGACGATAAGGCTCACAAAGAAGCCGATCCGTGCAGCGCAGCCTGAACCGGCGCGACGCGCGGCCGCATGAAGGCGCTGCCGCGCATTGCATGGGCGGCGCCTGCATCGAGGTGGTTCGCAACAGACGAAAGAACAGGACGGCCAGCCGATTGCGGCGAGGCTGCCATGCCGGGCATGCCGCATGCGGAGTGCGCGCGTCCGGGCCCCGAGATCCCCAACGATCAACATCCGACCATGTCCACGTCACCTGACAAACCCAACTCGCGCCGCCGTTTCCTGCGCACGTCGGTCGCGCTCGTGCCGATCGCGTCGGTCGCCGGCTGCGACCTGCGCTCGTCGTCGCCTTCCGCGACGACCGGCAACGCGCCCGGTGCATCGGCCGGCGCCGAACGCGCCCCGTACAAGCCGACCTTCTTCGATGCGAAGGAATGGGCGTTCGTCCAGGCCGCCGTCGACCGGCTGATTCCGGCCGACGCCGAAGGCCCCGGCGCGCTCGAATCGGGCGTGCCCGAATTCATCGACCGCCAGATGGAGACGCCGTATGCGCACGGCGCGACCTGGTACATGCAGGGGCCGTTCCAGCAAGGCGTGCCCGAGCTTGGCTACCAGCTGAAGCTGGTGCCGCGCGACATCTACCGGCTCGGTATCGCGGCGGTCAACCGCTATTGCGAGAAGACCCACGGCAAGGCGTTCGCGGATCTCGACGCGCCGACGCGCGACACCGTGCTCGGCGCGCTGGAGAAGGGCGGCGCGCAGATCGACGACGTGCCGCCCGGCGTGTTCTTCGGCCAGTTGCTGCAGAACACGCGCGAAGGCTATTTCTGCGATCCGGTGCATGGCGGCAATCACGACATGGCCGCGTGGAAGATGATCGGTTTTCCCGGCGCACGCGCGGACTTCATGGATTTCGTCAACCAGAGCGGCAAGCCCTATCCGTACGGCCCCGTCTCGATCAACGGGGAGCGCAGCTGATGGCCGCAGAGAAAAAACCGCATGTCGATGCGGTGATCGTCGGCTTCGGCTGGACCGGCGCGATTCTCGCGAAGGAACTGACCGAAGCGGGCTTGAACGTGGTCGCGCTCGAGCGCGGCGAGTATCGCGACACCTATCCGGACGGCGCGTATCCGAACACGATCGACGAGCTGACCTACAACATCCGCAAGAAGCTGTTCCTCGACCTGTCGAAGACGACGGTGTCGATCCGCCACGGGCTGCAGGACACCGCGCTGCCGTACCGGCAGCTCGCCGCGTTCCTGCCGGGTGAAGGCGTGGGCGGAGCGGGGCTGCACTGGTCGGGCGTGCATTTCCGGATCACGCCGGAAGAGCTGCGCCTGCGCAGCCACTATGAAGAGCGCTACGGCAAGAAGTTCATCCCCGAAGGGATGACGATCCAGGACACCGGCGTGACCTACGACGAGCTCGAGCCGCATTTCGATTTCGCGGAGAAGGTGTTCGGCACGTCGGGGCAGGCGTACAAGGTCGGCGGCAAGGTGGTCGGCGACGGCAACGTGTTCGAAGCGAACCGCAGCGACAACTTCCCGCTGCCCGCGCAGCTCAACACGTATTCGGCGCAGCGCTTCTCCGATGCCGCGAAGTCGCTCGGCCTGCATCCGTACCGGCTGCCGTCGGCGAACACGTCGGGCCCGTACACGAACCCTTACGGCGTACAGATGGGCCCGTGCAACTTCTGCGGCTACTGCAGCGGTTACGCGTGCTACATGTACTCGAAGGCGTCGCCGAACCTGAACATCCTGCCCGCGCTGAAGCAGGCGCCGAACTTCGAGCTGCGCTCGAAGTGCCACGTGCTGCGCGTCGACCTCGACGACACGAAGAAGCGCGCGACGGGCGTGACCTATGTCGACCCGGCCGGGCGTGAAGTGCACCAGCCGGCCGATCTCGTGATCGTGGCCGCGTTCCAGTACCACAACGTGCACCTGCTGCTGCTGTCGGGCATCGGCAAGCCGTACGACCCGATCTCGGGCGAAGGCGTGGTGGGTCGCAATTTCGCGTACCAGAACCTGTCGACGATCAAGGCGTTCTTCGACAAGGACACCTACACGAATCCGTTCATCGGCGCGGGCGGCAACGGCGTCGCGGTGGACGATTTCAACGCGGACAATTTCGACCACGGCCCGCTCGGCTTCGTCGGCGGCTCGCCGCTGTGGGTGAACCAGGCCGGCGTGAAGCCGATCAGCGGCATCGCGACGCCGCCCGGTACGCCGCAGTGGGGCTCGGCGTGGAAGAAGGCGGTCAAGGACAACTACGCGCACACGATCTCGATGGACGCGCACGGCACCAACATGTCGTATCGCGACGTGTACCTCGACCTCGATCCGACCTATCGCGATTCATACGGCCAGCCGCTGCTGCGGATGACCTTCGACTGGAAGGACAACGACATCAAGATGGCGCAGTACGTGACCGGGCAGATGAAGAAGATCGCGGAGGCGATGGGGCCGAAGGCGATCGGCGTGTCGACGCGCGAGTTCGGCAAGCACTTCGATTCGCGCGCATACCAGACGACCCACCTCGTCGGCGGCGCGATCATGGGCACCGACCCGAAGACGAGCGTGCTGAACCGCTACCTGCAGTGCTGGGACGTGCACAACGTGTTCGTGATGGGCGCATCGGCGCTGCCGCAGGGCATCGGCTACAACCCGACCGGGATCATCGCGGCGCTGGCCTACTGGTCGGCACGTGCGATCCGCGAGCAATACCTGAAAAATCCCGCTCCGCTGGTGACCGTATGAAGAGGACGATGAACCACAACGTCGCGCGCCGCATGTCGCGCGCGCTGGCGGCCGGCGCGGCCTGGGCCGCGCTCGGCTTCGCAGGCGCGACGGCGTTTGCGCAGCCGGCTGCGCCTGCGGCGGCTTCCGGCCCGGCGGCTGCACCCGCGGCCCGGTCCGCCGACGCGAACCTGATCAAGCGCGGCGAATACCTCGCGCGGGCGGGCGACTGTATCGCGTGCCATACCGCGAGCGGCGGCAAGCCGTTCGCGGGCGGGCTGAAATTCGACACGCCGATCGGCGGCATCTATTCGACGAACATCACGCCGGACCCGAAGACGGGCCTCGGCGGCTGGACTTACGAGGACTTCACGCGCGCGGTGCGCGAAGGCGTGCGCAAGAACGGCGACACGATGTATCCGGCCATGCCGTTCCCGTCGTACGCGCGCCTGACCGACGACGACATGAAGGCGCTGTACGCGTACTTCATGCACGGCGTCGCGCCCGTCGAGCACGAGAACCGTGCGGTCGACATCGTGTGGCCGCTGTCGATGCGCTGGCCGCTTACGATCTGGCGCAAGATGTTCGCCCCGACGCCGAAGCCGTTCGACGCGGCGCCGTACACCGATCCGGTGGTCGCGCGCGGCGCGTATCTCGTGCAGGGTCTTGGCCACTGCGGTGCGTGCCACACGCCGCGCGCGCCGACGATGCAGGAGCGCGGGCTGACCGACGCGGACGGCCCGGATTTCCTGGCCGGCGGTGCGGCGATCGACGGCTGGGTGCCGACGAGCCTGCGCGGCGAGCCGCGCACGGGTCTCGGCACGTGGAACGAAACCGAGATCGTGCAGTTCCTGAAGACGGGCCGCACGCTGCGCACGGCTGCATTCGGCGGGATGACGGACGTGGTCGGCCACAGCATGCAGCACATGACCGACGACGACCTGAACGCAATCGCGCGCTACCTGAAGACGCTGCCGCCGCGCGTGCAGGGCGAGCAGCCGCACGTGTACGACGCGGCGGCTGCCAAGGCCCTGCAGGCCGGCGACGCGAGCAAGCCGGGTGCGGCCGTCTATCGCGACAACTGCACGGCCTGCCACCGCAGCGACGGCCATGGCTACACGCGCGTGTTCCCGGCGCTCGCCGGCAACCCGGTCGTGCAGGGCGACGATCCGACCTCGCTGATCCACGTCGTGCTGGAAGGCAGCGCGCTGCAGGGCACGCGCACCGCGCCGTCGACGTTCACGATGCCGCCGTTCGGCTGGCGCCTGTCGGACCAGGAAGTCGCGGACGTGTCCAACTTCGTGCGCACGAGCTGGGGCAACACGGGGGCGCCGGTGACCGCCGCGCAGGTCGCGAAGGTGCGCAAGAGCGTGCCGTCGACCCGGCCCGAACCGCCGCCGGGCGCGCGGTTCCCGCAAGCGTCGCGCTGACGGGGGCGGCGGGGCGCCCGCCCCGCCTGTCCGATGTGCTTCAAGGCGCCGCGCGATCCGCGCGGCGCCTTTCGTTTCGCCGGGGTTGCACCCCGCCAAGGCGGGCCGCCGCGTGAATTTTTCGCGGCGGCGCGCCATTCTTCCGCCTCATCCCTTATCCTTTCGTTCTTGAACCTTACTAAATCGTTACAAGAACTTGGGAGGGGGGATGCCTCATGACATCAGCCTGATTGCGTTGCTCGCGGCCGGTTTCGGTCTCGCGATGGTCTTCGGTTACTTCGCGTCGCTGCTGAAAATGCCGCCGCTCGTCGGCTATCTGCTCGCCGGGATCGTGATCGGCCCCGGCACGCCCGGTTTCGTCGGCGACCTGTCGCTCGCGCAGCAGCTCGCCGAAGTCGGCGTGATGCTGCTGATGTTCGGCGTCGGCCTGCATTTCTCGCTCGGCGATCTGCTCGCGGTGCGCAAGATCGCGCTGCCGGGGGCCATCGTCCAGATCACGGTGGCCACGCTGCTCGGCGGCGGTCTCGCGCTCACCTGGGGCTGGAGCGTCGGTGCGGCGCTCGTGTTCGGGCTCGCGCTGTCGGTGGCGAGTACCGTCGTGCTGCTGCGTGCGCTGGAAGGGCGCGGGCTCGTCGAGACGGTCAACGGGCGCATCGCGGTCGGCTGGCTCGTCGTCGAGGATCTCGTGATGGTGCTCGTGCTCGTGCTGCTGCCGCCCGTCGCGGGGCTGCTCGGCGGCACGCCGCCCGGCGACGCGCACGCGGCCGGCGGCAGCGTGTGGGGCACGCTCGGCGTCACGATGCTGAAGGTCGCGGCGTTCATCGCATTGATGCTGGTGGTCGGCAAGCGCGTGTTCCCGCGCATTCTGTGGCTCGTCGCGCGCACGGGCTCGCGCGAGCTGTTCACGCTGTGCATGATCGCGGCTGCGGTCGGCATCGCATTCGGCGCGGCGAAGCTGTTCGACGTGTCGTTCGCCCTCGGCGCGTTCTTCGCCGGGATGATGATGCGCGAGTCGGAGTTCAGCCGGCGCGCGGCCGACGAGACGCTGCCGCTGCGCGATGCGTTCTCGGTGCTGTTCTTCATTTCGGTCGGGATGCTGTTCGACCCGAAGATCCTGCTCGCGGAGCCGCTGCACGTGATCGAGGTCGCGGCGATCGTGGTGATCGGCAAGACGCTCGCGGCGGTCGCGCTCGTGATTGCGTTCCGCTATCCGCTGAATACCGCGCTGACGGTCGGCGCGGGCCTCGCGCAGATCGGCGAGTTCTCGTTCATCCTCGCGGGGCTCGGCCGTGCGCTCGGGCTGCTGTCGGCCGAGGGGCAGAGCCTGATCCTCGCGGTCGCGCTGATCTCGATCGCGATGAACACGCTGCTGTTCGCGATGATCGATCCCGCGCTTGCGTGGATCCGCAAGCATTCGGCGTTCGCGCGCAGGCTCGAGGCGCGCGACGATCCGCTCGCCGCGCTGCCGATGTCGACGCCGCAGACACATCTCACCGGGCAGGTCGTGATCGTCGGCTACGGCAAGGTCGGCACGCGCATCGCACATGCGCTCGACGAGCGCGGCATCGCGTACGTCGTCGTCGAGCAGAATCGCGAGCTCGTCGAGAAACTGCGCGCGGAAGGCGTTGCTGCCGTGTCGGGCGATGCGATCGAGCCGATCGTGCTGGTGCAGGCGCATATCGCGCGCGCCGGGATGCTGGTCGTCACGCTGCCCGACGTGTTCGACGTACGGCAGATCGTCGAAATCTCCCGCACGCTCAACCCGGCGCTCGAGGTCGTGCTGTGCACGAACAGCGGCGACGAGGCCGCGCTGCTGTCGAACGAGGGCATCGGCACCGTGTTCATGGGCGAGACCGAACTCGCGCGCGGGATGACCGAGCACGTGCTCGGCAGGATGGCGAAGCCGGTCGCGGCCGCGCATTGACGGCGGGCGGCGGCGCGGCGGCGCGGCAGCGGGCAGCGGCCGCCGGCGCCGCGGGCTTCGGTTTCAGTAGAACGTCTCGAGCGTCAGCTCCTGCGCCATCACGCGATTGCCGGCCAGCAGGCCGCCGTCGACGGGCAACGCGACGCCCGTGATGATCCGCGCCGCCGGCGAGCACAGGAACAGCGCGGCCTGCGCGACGTCGTCCGGCGTCGCGAAATCGTCGAGCGGATACCACTTCCTCAATTGCTCGAACACCTGCGGATTGCGCTGCACGCGTGCTTCCCATGCGGGCGTCTTCACGGTGCCCGGCAGCACGATGTTCGCGCGCACGCCATCGCGGCCGAATTCGATCGCGAGCGATTTCGTGTAGCTGATCAACCCGGCCTTCGCCGCGCTGTACGCCGGATGCCCGAGTGCATGCACGCCGTTGACCGAACCGATGATCGCGATTGCGCCGCGCCCGCGTGCGCGCATGCCGGGCAGCACGGCTTCGACGCTCATGTAGGTGGCCGTCAGGTTCGCGTCGAGATCCGTGCGCCAGGTGGCGGGCGTCGTGTCGCGCAGCGTGGTCGATGCGGCCGTGCCCGCGTTGGCGACGAGCACGTCGGCTTGCGGATGCGATTCGAGCGTCGATTGCAGCCGTTCGGCGTCGGTCAGGTCGTCGACGACCGGCGTCACGTGCGCGTCGCCGAGCGTATCGATGAAGCGGTCGAGCGCCGCGCGGTCGCGATCGAGCGCGAGCACGCGGTCGCCGGCGGCGAGGAAGGTGCGGCACAGCGTCTGGCCGATGCCGCCGGCGGCGCCCGTCACGAGGGTGGTGCGTGTCATGTCGGCTCCTTGTGCCGGCTCACAGGCCGAGCGCGGCGCGCGCCTGCTTTTCGTTGTCGCGCGTGATCAAGGTGCCGGACGTCAGCACGAGCGGCGGCGGCGCCTGGTTTTTCGTGATCCAGTCGTACATGTCGATGCTCGTCTGGTAGCCGTGCTGGCGCGGATTCAGCAGGATCGAGCCGTAGAAGCCCGTCGGCTTCGGCTTCGCGAATTCGTTGAGCGCGATCTGGCTGCCGTTGATGCCGACCGCGACCATCGCATCCGCGCCGATGCCGCGCCCCTCGGCGGCGCGCACCGCGCCGACCGTCGTGTCGTCGTTCGAGCCGAACGCGACCCAGCGCTTGAAATTCGCATGCTTGGTGAGCGCGATGTTCGCCGCGTTGAACGCGCCTTCGGTGTCGGCCGTCATTTCGGGTGCATCGATCACGTTCGCGGCCGGGAAACCGGCGGCCTTGAGCGCATCGACCGCGCCGGTCGTGCGTTCGCGTGCGGTCGGCAACTGGTCGTACGCGATCCGGATGATGCCGACCTCGGCCGGGTTCCAGCCGCGCCGCTTCGTCTCGTCCGCGATCGCCTGGCCGACCTGCTGGCCGATCCTGTACGCGGAGATGCCCATGTGCGGCACGCCCTGGAGCGGTGCACCGTGGCCGTCGACGAGCTGGTCGTCGACCGACATCAGCTTGATCCCCGCTCGCTTCGCCTTCGCCGCGATGCCGGGGCCGAGCTTCACGTCGGGTGCGCAGATGATCACGCCCTGTGCCTTTTGCGCGGCGAGGCTGTCGAGCGCGGTCGATACCTTTTCGCCGCTCGGCGTCGCGATCTTGATCAGCGTGAAGTGCTTTTCCTTCGCCGCCTGGTCGGCGAAGCGCCATTCGTCCTGGAACCACGGATCGTCCGGCTGTTTGACGAGGAAGCCGATTTTCACGTCGGCGGGGTCGGCGGCATGGGCGGGTACCCCGCCGACCAGCGCCGCGCTCGTAATGGCCAGTGCGAGCGTCTTCCAGTGGAATCGCATGCGTCTCTCTCCTTTTTTGTAGTCGCGCGCACGGGCAGGGCTGCCCGACACGCGGAAAAATTGTAGGAGGAGGGAGCGGGAACGCTCAAATGATGCGCGGCGTTCCTAGAAAGTGGGACGGTGCCCGATGGCGGGGAAATGCGTGGCGGCCAGGGGCCGCCGGTGTGCCACGCGCGCCGGCGGGCGCCGTGCCGCGGGGACGTGCCGCGCTTATCCGGCCGCCGTGGCCGGCTGCACCGGTACGTTCGACGGCGCGGCAGTCTTCAGCGGCGCTGCGGTTTTCGGTGCCGCAGCCGTCCTGGTTTGCGCAGCCGCTTTCGGCGCGGCCACCGTCTTCTGCGGCGCGGCGGCCTTCGCCGGCGGCGTCTTCTCGGGCTCGACCGGCGCGTCGGGCGGCACGCCGAGCAGTTGCAGCGAGCCGCTCGTGACCGACGCGAACACCGGGCCGGCCACCGTGCCGCCGTAGTAGCCCTTGCCGCGCGGCTCGTCGATCATCACCGCGACGATCAGGCGCGGGTTGCTCATCGGCGCCATCCCCGCGAACAGCGCGCGGTACTTGCCCTTCGCATAGGTCGCGCCGACCTGCTTGCGCGCGGTACCGGTCTTGCCGCCGATCCGGTAGCCGTCGACGCGCGCGCGGCGCCCCGTGCCGCCTTCGCCGACCGCCATCTCGAGCATCGAGCGGATCGACGCGGCCGTTTGCGGCGACGTCACGCGGTGGCCGCGATGCGCGTCGATCGTCTGCTGATCGGTGCCGTTCTTCAGCAGCGACACCGGGTGCAGCGTGCCGTCGCCGGCATAGGCCGTATAGGTTTGCGCGATCTGCAGCAGCGACATCGACAGGCCGTAGCCGTATGCCATCGTCGCCTGCTCGATCGGCCGCCAGCGCTTGTAGCCGCGCAGCCGGCCCGACGCGACGCCCGGGAACGTCAGCTCCGGCGCGCGGCCGATCCCGTATTCCTGGTACTTGTTCCAGATCGTTTCGGCGGGCAGGCTCAGCGCGAGCTTCGCAAGCGCGACGTTGCTCGACTTCTGCAGCGCCTGCGAGACCGTCAGCGAACCGTGGTTCGACGTGTCGTGGATCACGGCCGGGCCGATCTTGTAGGTGCCCGGCGACGTGTTGATGATCGTGTTCGGCGTGACCTTGCGTTCGTCGATCGACAGCGCGACGACGAGCGGCTTGATCGTCGAGCCCGGTTCGAACGTGTCGATCACCGCGCGGTTGCGCAACTGCTGGCCGGTGAGGCGCGCGCGGTCGTTCGGGTCGAAGGTCGGGTAGTTCGCCAGCGCGAGGATCTCGCCGTTCTGCGCGTCGAGCACCACGACGCTGCCGGCCACCGCGTTGTTCTCGACCACGGCCGCCTTGAGCTGGCTGAACGCGAGCTGCTGGATGCGGCGGTCGATCGTCAGCTCGATCGTCGCGCCATGCTGCGCCGGGACAAGCGGGCGCGTGTCCGACACGATGCGGCCGAGCCGGTCGCGGATCACCTCGCGCTGCCCGGACGTGCCCGACAGGCGCGCATTCGCCGCGAGCTCGACGCCTTCCTGACCCTTGTCCTCGACGTTCGTGAAGCCGACCACGTGCGCGGCCGATTCGCCTTCCGGGTAGAAGCGCTTCGAATCGGCGATCTGCGTGATGCCGTCGATCGCGAGCTTGTCGAGCCTGCCCGCCGTGTCGGCGTCGACCTGCCGCTTGAGCAGCACGAACGTCTTGTCGTTGCCGAGGCGCCGCTTGACCTCGACGAGCGGCATGTCGAGCAGCTTCGAGATCTGCGGGTAGTCGGTGTCGGCGACCTGCTTCGGGTTCGCCCAGATTTCATAGGTCGACAGGCTGACGGCGAGCATCGCGCCGTTGCGGTCGACGATGCGCCCTCGCATCGCGTCGAGCTCGATCGTGCGCTGGTAGCGTTTCTGGCCCTGGCCGACGTAGAACTCCTTGTTCGCGACCTGCACCCAGAACGCGCGGCCGATCAGCGCGGCGAACGCGAGGAACACGATGATCACGATCAGCTTCGAGCGCCACATCGGCAGGCGCGACGCGAGCATCGGGTTCTTGGTCGCGGCCGCGTACGGATCGGCGGGGTGGGTCTTCTTTTTCACGCTCATGCAATGGCCGGGTCGGGCCGCCGGAAGGCGGCGAGTCAGTCTGAATAATGCGATTGTAATAAATGAGTAAACGCCGTGTGGGGAAAGTATGTTCCGGCCCCGTGAAAAGGCGCGAATCGGCGATCCGGCAAAGGGTGGAACAGGGCATACGAAAAGAGGGCGGAAGCGGAGCTTCACAGACGCAGCAGGTGATTGAAGGCGGCCGATTCGGTGCGTATCGATCCGCTTACACGATCTCCTGGACAATCGATGCCGACCGTCCCCGGCGCGCGATCAATTGCCCGGTTCGCGATTATTTATTTGCACCAGAAAATGGAAACGCCCCGAAGAGGGGCGCCGCTAATACTGAATATCGAAATGAATATCACTGAAACCGGAATAAACCCGAAAACCGCAGACGAATTACATCGATAATTTCTACCGGGTGACGGAAATGAATTCCCGATATTCCGGCTCGCTCGTGCAGCGATCGACAGCCTGCAGTCGCCATGCGCCGGGGTGATTGCCGGCGAGTACGGCGGAGCCCTGTTCGCGCTGGGTCGCACCGAACGACAGTCCCTTCAACTGGCACACGGCATTCCCGCCGTCAGCCGCGCAGAGCGCCATCGCGCCCTCGACGTCGCGAACCTTGCCCCAGGCGGGAAGATCGATGCCCTGATGTGCCTCGCGCGACCACAGTCCTTCGTCGGTGTCGACCCACAGTACCGCGAACGAGTGTCGGGTTGCTGATTCGCTGCCATTAATCCGAATGGTGAGGCGCATTGTGATCGTCTCCAAAAAAATGAACATTCGACCGTTTTGACTTGATCAGTCTAGATAGACTGGTGTGAAACGCAAGTGATAATCCGCAATAAATCCGCATTGAGTTCATTGCGGTTTCAGATGAAACGATGTCTGACGATTCATGGTTATTCCGGCGGCGCGCGCGAACACACGCCCACCGGCGATCGCGGCGCCGATCGGGGCCCGGTTGATCCTCGAGACATGGGACGACACCGCCGAGAGGCGCGTCGATCTGTCGCGTGCAACCAGCCGCGGAAACCCGGCCGGCCGACGCGGTCCGGCCGTGCCGGAGGGAGCGCGACCGGATGTCGAGGCGTTCCGACTGCATTGCCGGACGACAGACTCCGACAATCGCATACAAATCGGCACACTTTCACGAAACTTTCGGGACAGACTTGCCTGCGGTCGGGCCCCACACTGAGATATTCCCGATCCAGTGCCGCGGACGCCCGTCCTCGGCGGCTGCCGCCGCCTCGTGCCAGAGACGCGATCGACGCGATCGCGGGCCGCACGCCCGATCGGGACTGCCGGGGCGCGCGTCAGGCCCCGGCCCGGCCGGTGAGCCGTGCGCAGCCCGCAACCGCGGGCGCCGCGCCGCCCGGCCGATTCTTCGAAGGAGACTATCGTGCTGATCTGGAAAACCGCGTTGTCGCTCAACTGGCGGACGAGCCTCGTGTCGCCGGCCAGCGCACCGGTCGCGGCGGCGAACGTCGGGCGGCTGGTGCTGACCGGCGCAACCGGCTTCATCGGCAGTACCGTCCTGACGGCGCTCGTCAATGCGGGGCTGCTCGACCGCATCATCTGCGTCGTGCGCGCGCAGGATCGCGGCCATGCCGTCGCGCGACTGCGCGAAGCGGCGCTGCGCGCGGGGCTGGCGCCGTACTGGGCGTCGCGCCTGACCGACGCGAACGTGATCGTCGGTGCGCTCGGCGACGTGTGGCAGGGCGCCGACGCACCGCGCCTCGCCGCCGCGACGCACGTGATTCACTGCGCCGGCCATGCGTCGCCGGCCGACGGCGCGCACCTGCGGGCCGACATCGCCGACGCGGTGCGTTTTGCCGAGCGCTTTGCACGGGCGCCGCGCCTGCTGCGCTTCGTCTACGTCGGTACGGCCTACGCGCATGCGGGTCGTGGCGGGATCGTGCAGGAAGAGGCGGCGGGCGACGCGGCGAACGACGTCGCGCGCGACGAAGAAGGCTTGCCGGGCGCGGTGCTCGCCGCGGACTACCTGCATGCGAAGGCGGAGACCGAGCAGCGCCTGCGTGCGCTCGGGCTGCCGCTCGTCGTGGTGCGGCCGTCGCATGTGGTCGGCCATACTGTACTCGGTACGCGGCCCGCGCCGAATTCGTTCTGGATGTTCCGGCTGGCGCATGCCGCACGCCGCTTCACCGCGCGACCGATGACGCGCATCGATATCGTGTCGGTCGACGACGTGGCGCGCGCGACGATGCTGCTGGCCGTCAAGCCGACGCTCGCACACGACCTGTATCACGTGTCGGCCGGCGACGAGGCGCCGCAGGTCGCGCAGATCGTGCGTGCGATGGACGAGGCGGCGGGGATGACCGGCGCACCGCGCTACGCGGCGTGTGCGCCGTCCGAATTGCCGCTCGTGGTGCGCGACGTGCTCGGGCGAACCGATCCGGCACTCGAGCGCGTGATCGGCCGGGCGTTGCAGCGCTGCGGGGAATTCGCGACGGTCGATCGCGTGTTCGACAACCGTCGCGTGCGCGACGAAATCGATTTCGAGCCGCTGCCGTTCATCGATTACGTCGAGGAATGCATGCGCACGTCGCGCGGCGTGGCCGTGACCGAGCTGATGCGCGGCGCCGTGCACTGACCGTCCGCGCCGCACCGGCCCCCGTTCCCGCGGCCGGCGGGAACGGGGGCCGTCATCACGTGTTGCCGCCGAGCTCGATGAGCCGGTCGAGCGCGCGATAGATGTCTTCGAGGCCGTCCTCGCCGAACCGCGATTCGAGCTGCCGGTACTGCTCGTCGATCCGCGGGCCGATTTCCGTGACCAGTTTCCTGCTTTGCGGCGTCAGGCTCACCAGCAGCCGGCGCTGATCTTCCTGCGCGCGCGTGCGCGTGATCAGGCCGTCGCGCTCCATCCGTTCCAGCACGCCCGTGAGGCTCGGGCTCAGGATGCAGCAGCGGCGCGCAATCTGTCCCGCTTCGAGCGCTTGCGCCGGTTCGCCGTCGAGCACGCGGATGATCCGCCATTGCTGTTCGGTCAGCGCGAATTCCTTGAGAATGGGGCGGAACAGACCCATCAGCGTTTCGCGGGCCTCGAGCAGCAGCATGGCCAGGTTGCGATGGTCGAGCGTACGGTTCATCGGGGTGAGCAGTGGACGGGGACGCATCAATCTTAACAGCCGAACGGAGTGAATTTCGCGTATCAGGGTAATCGAGGTTGCCAGCGTTCGATTGTTTACTTAAGATATTAAGTATTGACGATGCGCCGCGACGCGCGGCAGGGGAATGACGCATGGAGCTGTCTTGCATGACCGCCGCGGCGCCGCCGTTGCCGGTCGCCATCGGTACCGTCTACGGTGCGCTGCTCAACGAGCGTGCGGCGCTCGACGCACTCGGCGATGCCGTGAACGCACCGCCTTACGGCCGCCCGCCGCAGGCGCCGATCCTGTACATCAAGCCCGCCAACACGCACGCGGCCGACGGCGCGACCGTCGTCGTGCCGGCCGGCGTCGACGCCCTGGAGATCGGCGCGTCGGTGGCCGTCGTGTTCGCCCGGCGCGCGACGCGCGTGCCGGCCGCGCGGGCGCTCGACTACCTTCACGGCTTCACGCTCGCCAGCGACGTGTCGATCCCCCATCCCGACTACTACCGTCCGGCCGTGCGCTTCAAGTGCCGCGACGGTTTCTGCCCAATGGGCCCGGCCATCGTGCCGGCCGCCGCGCTTGGCGATGTCGACACGATCGGCCTGACCGTGCGGATCGACGGCGAGGTGGCCGTCTCCGCCTCGACGTCTACGCTGATTCGCTCCGTGCGCGAACTGATCGCCGACGTGACGGCCTTCATGTCGTTCGACGCGGGCGATGTGTTGCTGCTCGGCGTCGCGGGCGGCGCGCCGCGCGCCCGCGCGGGCAGCACGATCGAGATCGCCGCCGCCGGCATCGGCACGTTGCGGCACACGCTGATCGCGGAGGAAACACGATGAAGACGGCACGCGTGATCTACAACGGCGCAGTGCATGCGGCCGAACCGGCCGGCGATGGCGCGATCCGTCTCGACACGGGGCGGGTCGTTGCCGAGGACGCGGTTGCGTGGCTGCCGCCCGTCGCGCCGCGCACCACGTTCGCGCTCGGCCTCAACTACGCCGACCACGCGAAGGAACTCGCGTTCAAGGCGCCGAGCGAACCGCTGATCTTCCTGAAGGGGCCGAATACGTTCATCGGCCACCGTTCGCGCACGGTGCGCCCGGCGGACGCGACGCACATGCATTACGAGTGCGAGCTGGCCGTCGTGATCGGCCGGCCTGCGCGCAACGTGAGCCGCGCGCAGGCGCTCGACTACGTGGCCGGCTACACGGTCGCGAACGACTACGCGATCCGCGACTATCTCGAGAACTACTACCGTCCGAACCTGCGCGTGAAGAACCGCGACACCTGCACGCCGCTCGGGCCGTGGTTCGTCAGCCGCGACGAGATCGGCGATGCGGGCGACCTGACGCTGCGCACGACGGTGAACGGCCGGGAGACGCAGCGCGGCAGCACGCGCGACATGATCTTCGACGTGCCGGTGTTGATCGAGCACATCAGCGGCTTGATGACGCTCTCGCCGGGCGACCTGATCCTGACCGGTACGCCCGAGGGGCTGGCGGACACGAAGCCGGGCGACGAAGTCGTGACCGAAATCGAAGGGATCGGCCGGCTCGTGAACACGATCGTCGGCGAAGCAGACTACTATCGCGCCGGCTGAGCCCGTCGCCCAAGGAGAGAGCATGACCATCAAGCACTGGATCGACGGCCGCGAAGTCGAGAGCCGCGAGACGTTCACGACGCTGAATCCCGCGACGGGGGAAGTCATCACCGACGTCGCATCGGGCGGCGAGGCCGAAGTCGACGCGGCCGTGCGCGCCGCGAAGGAAGCCTTCCCGAAATGGGCGAACACGCCCGCCAGGGAGCGCGCGAAGCTGATGCGCAAGCTCGGCGAGCTGATCGAGAAGAACGTGCCGATGCTCGCGGCGCTGGAGACGCAGGACACCGGCCTGCCGATCGCGCAGACGAGCAAGCAGCTGATTCCGCGCGCGTCCGAGAACTTCAACTTCTTCGCGGAAGTGTGCGTGCAGATGAACGGCCGCACCTATCCGGTCGACGACCAGATGCTGAACTACACGCTGTACCAGCCGGTCGGCGTGTGCGCGCTGGTGTCGCCGTGGAACGTTCCGTTCATGACCGCGACGTGGAAGACGGCGCCGTGCCTCGCACTCGGCAACACGGCCGTGCTGAAGATGTCGGAGCTGTCGCCGCTGACGGCCGACCAGCTCGGCCGCCTCGCGCTCGAAGCCGGCATCCCGCCGGGCGTGCTCAACGTCGTGCAGGGTTACGGCGCGACGGCCGGCGACGCGCTGGTGCGTCATCCGGACGTGCGTGCGGTGTCGTTCACCGGCGGTACGGTGACCGGCAAGCGGATCATGGAGCGTGCGGGCCTGAAGAAGTATTCGATGGAACTCGGCGGCAAGTCGCCGGTGCTGATCTTCGACGACGCCGATTTCGACCGCGCGCTCGACGCGTCGCTGTTCACGATCTTCTCGATCAACGGCGAACGCTGCACGGCCGGCTCGCGGATCTTCGTGCAGCGCACGATCTACGATCGCTTCGTGCAGGAATTCGCGCGCCGCGCGAACAACCTGGTGGTCGGCGATCCGTCCGATCCGGCCACGAACCTCGGCGCGATGATCACGCGCCAGCACTGGGAAAAGGTGACCGGCTATATCCGCATCGGCGAGCAGGAAGGCGCGCGCGTGGTTGCGGGCGGCGCCGACAAGCCGGCGGGCTTGCCCGACCACCTGCGCAACGGCAACTTCGTGCGGCCGACCGTGCTGGCCGACGTCGACAACCGGATGCGCGTCGCACAGGAAGAAATCTTCGGGCCGGTCGCGTGCCTGATTCCGTTCGAGGACGAGGAAGAAGGGCTGCGGCTCGCGAACGACACGTCGTACGGCCTTGCGTCGTACATCTGGACGCAGGATGTCGGCAAGGTGCATCGCCTCGCGCGCGGCATCGAAGCCGGGATGGTGTTCGTGAACAGCCAGAACGTGCGTGACCTGCGCCAGCCGTTCGGCGGCGTGAAGGAATCGGGCACCGGGCGCGAGGGCGGCGAATACAGCTTCGAGGTGTTCGCGGAGATCAAGAACGTGTGCATCTCGATGGGTTCGCACCACATTCCGCGCTGGGGCGTGTGACGGGCGCGGGTCGTCTGCAGCACGAAAGAACCAAACGGAGACTTGAACGATGGGCAAACTGTCCCTCGCCGCGAAAATCACGCACGTGCCGTCGATGTACCTGTCGGAACTGCCCGGCAGGCATCACGGCTGCCGCGAGGCAGCGATCCGCGGCCATCAACTGATCGGCGAGCGCTGCCGCGCGCTCGGCGTCGACACGATCGTCGTGTCTGACGTGCACTGGCTCGTCAACGCCGGTTATCACGTGAACTGCAATGCGCGATTCGCGGGCACGTACACGAGCAACGAGCTGCCGCATTTCATCCGCGACATGGAGTATGCGTATCCGGGCAACCCGGCGCTCGGCCGGCTGATCGCCGAGACGGCCAGCGCGCGCGGCGTCGCGACGCGCGCGCACGAGATCGACAGCCTCGAACTCGAATACGGCACGCTCGTGCCGATGCGCTACATGAACGCCGACCAGCACTTCAAGGTCGTGTCGATCGCCGGCTGGTGCATGTGGCATCAGCTCGACGAAAGCCGGCGCTTCGGCGAGGCGCTGCTCGAGGCGATCGAAAGGAGCGATTCGAACGTCGCATTCCTCGCGAGCGGCTCGCTGTCGCACCGTTTCAACGACAACGGCAGCCCCGAGGAATCGATCCACCAGATCAGCCGCGAATTCTTCCGGCAGGTCGACCTGCGCGTGGTCGAGCTGTGGAAGCAGGGCGATTTCAAGACCTTCTGCGCGATGCTGCCCGAGTACAACACGCACTGCCACGGCGAAGGCGGGATGCACGACACGGCGATGCTGCTCGGCCTGCTCGGCTGGGATCGCTACGATAAACCCGTCGAGATCGTCACCGACTATTTCGCGAGTTCGGGTACCGGGCAGATCAATGCGATCTTTCCGGTGGCCTGAGCACCGCGCCACGCACTCGACTGGAGACCCGCCATGCCACATATCGTCGTCGAATACACCGCGAACATCCGCGACGACGCACGCATTCCCGCGCTGCTGCGCACGATCAACGCCACGCTGATCGCGCAGGGCGGCGTGTTCCCGACGGGCGGCATCCGCTCGCGCGCGATCGAACTGCAGGACTACTGCGTAGCCGACGGCACGGAAGACGATGCGTTCGTGCACGTGACGCTGAAGATCGGCTCGGGCCGCAGCGACGCGCAGAAAAAGGCCGCGTGCGACGCGCTGTTCGACGCGATCAAGGCGCATTTCGCGGAACTGTACGCGAAACGGTACCTCGCGCTGTCGATGGAGCTGACCGAGTTCAGCGAAAGCGGCTCGTACAAGCACAACAATATCCATGCCCGCTACAAGCGGGCCGGCTGAACCCCATTCCCGATCCGACCATGCTCGAAACCGCCCTCATCGACCAGCTCGCGCAGCGTCTGCACGACGCCGAGCGCGAGCGCAAGCAGATCCGCCAGATCTCGCTCGACCATCCCGACATCACGATCGACGACGCGTATGCGATCCAGCGCGCGTGGGTCGCCCTCAAGCTCGCGGAAGGCCGCACGCTGAAGGGCCACAAGATCGGCCTCACGTCGAAGGCGATGCAGAACACGTCGCAGATCGACGAGCCCGACTACGGCGCGCTGCTCGACGACATGTTTTTCGCCGACGGCGGCACGATTCCCACCGGGCGCTTCATTGTGCCGCGCGTCGAGGTCGAACTCGCGTTCGTGCTCGGCAAGCGGCTCACCGGCCCGGACTGCACGATCTTCGACGTGTACGACGCAGTCGACTACGTGGTGCCTGCGCTCGAGATCATCGACGCGCGCAGCCAGTCGATCGACCCCGACACGAAACGGCCGCGCAAGGTGTTCGACACGATCGCCGACAACGCAGCGAATGCGGGCGTGGTGATCGGCGGGCGCCCCGTGAAACCGCAGGACGTCGACCTGCGCTGGGTCGCGGCGATCATGTCGCGTAACGGCGTGGTCGAGGAAACGGGCGTCGCGGCCGGCGTGCTGAACCATCCGGCGAACGGCGTCGCGTGGCTCGCCAACCGGCTGGCCCGCTTCGACGTCGCGCTGGAGCCGGGGCAGATCGTGCTCGGCGGTTCGTTCACACGGCCGTGCGCGGCGCGGCCGGGCGACACGTTCAGCGTCGATTACGGCCCGCTGGGGACGATCCAGTGCTACTTCGAGTGAGGTGAGCGAACGATGCGGATTCCTACGAATGTCTTCAAGGCCGCGCTTGAGCGCGGCGACGCGCAGGTCGGGCTGTGGCTCGGGCTCGCCAATCCGTACAGCGCGGAAGTGGTCGCGGGCGCCGGTTTCGACTGGCTGCTGATCGACGGCGAGCATGCGCCGAATACGGTGCCGACGATCCTCGCGCAGTTGCAGGCAATCGCGCCGTATCCGTCGCATCCGGTCGTGCGCGTACCGTGGAACGATCCGGTGATCGTCAAGCAGGTGCTCGATCTCGGCGCGCAGACGCTGCTCGTGCCGATGGTGCAGAGCGCCGACGAGGCGCGTGCGGCGGTGGCCGCGACGCGCTATCCGCCGCACGGGATTCGCGGCGTGGGCAGTGCGCTGGCGCGTGCGTCGCGGTGGAATCGGGTCGGCGATTACCTGCATCGCGCGAACGACGAGATGGCCGTGCTCGTGCAGGTCGAGACACGCGCGGGGCTCGACGCGATCGATGCGATAACGCGGGTCGAGGGCGTGGACGGCGTGTTCATCGGGCCGGCGGATCTCGCGGCCGATCTCGGGCATCTCGGCCATCCGGGGCACCCGGACGTGCAGGCCGCGATCGATGGTGCGATCCGCGCGATCAAGGCGGCCGGCAAGGCGCCGGGCATTCTCAGCGCGGATGAGGCAGCCGCGCGGCGTTATCTGGACGCGGGAGCGCTGTTCGTCGCGGTCGGGGTCGATACGACGTTGCTGGCGAGGAGTGCGGAGCGGTTGGCGGCGCAGTTCAAGGGGAATGGCGGCGATGCGGTGAAGAAGGGCGACGGGACGTATTGACGATACGGCGACGGGCGACGGTTGTCGGCCCGCCCGTCTGCCTTCCGCTGCGCGGCTTCAAGCCACAACTGCGTCCGCGGAAGAGGACAAGCCTGTAACCAGTACATTCAGTGTTGTTGATGAGCGAAGCGGGATGGAGGACTATGGGACACATCACCAAAAACCAATCCTGATGGTGGCGGTGTCGGCGGCCCTCCTGAAAATGTGTACGCATGAAAAATCTTATCTACGTATTGCGTTTTGCCATCGCCGCTTTGTTGCTGGCAACTACGGCACATGCTGGCATCCTGACTTCTATCGGCAATAAGTTGACCACTGCTATGTCTGATCTGCCACGAAACGAAAAACTACCGCTATTTGACCCACACCGAAAAGATTTTACCTGTGCATATGAGGCGCAACGAGTGCCGTCCGTTGATCCGCAGGCAGAAATGTGGTTCCAGCAAGCGTTGAAGCTGGACGACCCTGCGGTGCCTGCCGACAACATTGATTATGCGAAGGTGTATCAGCTCTATCTGCAAGCAGCTGAGAAAAACCATTGGAAAGCGATGCTGAATCTGGCGTCGTTGATCTTGAGTGATCATTCCGGCGTACCGGAACACAATCCGGAAGTGGCAATTCAATGGGTCGAGAAGGCGATGAGGCTCGATATTCCCGACGCGTACGACAGGATGGGTGTATATCATCTCAACGGCGTGGTGAAGGAGGCGGACGCTACGAGCGCTTACGCTTTTTTCCAGCGAGCAGCAGATATGGGTAGTCCGGCCGCAATGACGTTCCTGGGATACAAGCTGGCCGCGTCTTACGATAACCCCAGCGAGGGTTTTTGGGCCAACCAAGCGGTGGGAACCAAGATGCTCGAATGTGCTTTTGCACAGGGATATGGGGATGCCGCCGAGAAGTTGGGTTTGATCTATGCGCGTCCCAATACACTCGAGGCGAAGCTCCGCGCGCTGAAGGTCTTGCATGAAGGTGTAAAGCTCGGGAGCACCAAATGTGCGGATAGCCTCGTTTCGGAATTTGACGGGATGGATCTCGACAACGGGACCAATCTGGTAGGGCATATCGACAAAGCGCGTGCTCAACGCTACGGTAAAATTGCCGATACTTTGAAGCTTTACGACGGACGGTTGAAGCTCCCCAACCTGGACAAGATACTGCCGTTACCGCCAGCGCCGCTTCCCAAATGGAACGGTGACGGACAAACGCTGATCAATGCCGCCAAGGCGGTTACTCCGCCA
The DNA here is from genome assembly GCF_001043615.1 of Burkholderia sp. LK4. NCBI lineage: Bacteria > Pseudomonadati > Pseudomonadota > Betaproteobacteria > Burkholderiales > Burkholderiaceae > Burkholderia > Burkholderia sp. LK4. The sequence goes on along the minus strand of NZ_LDUL01000045.1, from coordinate 31,153 downwards.
GTCCGGCGGCAAAAGAGCAGTACGCTTCAGGGGCGTTCTTTTATGCCCGATGGTCATGCGCTCGCAGCATTGGGAACGAGCACGCTTGCAGTCGGGGAGATCGAAGCGTACCCAAAACGGGATACTGGCTGGCACTGTACGGTTCATCGAATGAGCCCAATGTGCGGTTGATTGTGCGATCCGGCTCGCCAGAGCGTTTTGAAACCGGCGAGCGGTTCGAGCCGCCGCTGCACGAGTGGTTATCGCCGGATCGCGTGCAATGGTATTTCCTCGACGAAGCGTACCGTCTGCCGCCACAGCGTGCAGATTTTCTGGCCGCAGCGTGACAACGATGTGTGCTGTGCAGTTCGAATATCCGACATATCAGTAAGTGGGCCGCGACCGTTCACGCCTGCGGGCGGTCGCACCTATCCCGCCGCTCGTCGTCCCGCCTCCATATACTTCCCCGGCGTCGTCCCCAACGCCCGCCTGAACATGTCGATGAACGCGCTCACGTTGTCGTACCCGAGATCGAGCGAGATCGTCGTCACCGGCACGCCGTCGGCGATTTTCTCCAGCGCCCGCAGCAGCCGGGCCTGCTGACGCCACTGCGCGAACGTCAGCCCCGTCTCGGCCACGAAGCGGCGGCTCATCGTCCGCGCGCTGATTCCCGCCCATTCGGCCCATTCCTCCAGCCGCCGGTTGTCCGCGAGATCCGCGGCAAGCGCATCGGTGATCCTCGTCAGCCGCGGATCCTGCGGCCGCGCCAGCCCCAGCGCCTCGATTTCCGACGACGCGATTTCATCGAGGATCACGTCGGCGATCCGGGTTCGAGCGGCATCCAACTCCGACCCCTCCCAACTCGCCGCGCGCTGCACGGCTTCGCGCAGCAGCGGCGTCGTGCGGATCGCGCGCGGGGTATCCGGCAAGGCCGCGCAGCGCGCTTCGGCGATGAACGCCGACCAGCCGGAAATCGGCCCGAACGAATGCAACGAATGGCGGCAATGCGGTGGAATCCAGATCGCATGGATCGCCGGCACGACCCAGTCCTGGTCGTCGAGGCCGATCGTCAGCAACCCGCTCAGCGCGCCGACGAGCTGGCCGCGCGCATGCGAATGAGGTGGCGTCACGCGCGGGTCGCGTTGCGACAGCACGGCGGCAACGACGAACGGGCCGTCGTCGGACGTGACGAAGCGGGCGGGCAGGAGCGGATCGGACATGGCCGGATATCGGTATCGAATGGCCGTTATACCGGAGATCGGCCGAATTTGCACGCCTACACTGCGTCCATCGATAACAACCGGAGTACGACACGATGCGAGCCGAACAGATGCTTCCCGACCAGACCGACCGGATCACGCTCGGCGATACGACGATCCGCAAGGGGACCGTCGGTGCGTTCCTGGTCAACGCGCGGGTGCTGACCGACCCGAACGCCGCGCCCGCCGACCGGGCGCGCGCGGAAGCCGACGCGATCGATGCGTTGCCCGCGCTGCGTGCGCTCGGCCTGTTCGACGTGCTGGAAGTGCGCGATCCCGCGCTGCGCGCGTGGCTCGACGCACGCTGATGCGCACCGGAACCGTCGATCAGGATCCCCGATTCAAGGAGTCACCATGAAAGCAGCAGTCGTGACGGGCGCCGGCGTGCGCCCCGTTCATATGGAGTTCGATGCGCCGCACGCGATGCCGGGCCACAGCCTGATCGACGTGACGGCGTCCGCACTGAGCCGGATCGCACAGGGGCGCGCGGCCGGCACGCATTACTCGTCGGATGGGCGTTATCCGTTCGTCGTTGGCGTCGACGGGGTTGGCCGCCGTCTCGACGACGGGCAGCGCGTCTACTTCTTCGGCGCGCCCGCACCGTTCGGTGCGATGGCCGAACGCACGATCGCGCCCGATACGCGGTGCGTGCCGCTGCCGGATACGCTCGACGACGTCACGGCGGCGGCGATCGCGATTCCCGGGATGTCGTCGTGGGCGGCGCTGACCGAACGCGCGCGGCTCGTCGCGGGCGAGACGGTGCTCGTCAACGGTGCGACGGGCGCGTCGGGGCGGCTGGCGGTGCGGATCGCGAAGCATCTCGGCGCCGCGAAGGTGATCGCGACGGGCCGCAACGCGGCCGCGCTGCAGGCGTTGCTGAATGCCGGCGCGGATGCCGTCGTGTCGTTGCAGCAGGACGACGCGCATTTGGCGCGCGCGCTCGAGCCGCATTTCCGCGCGGGCGTGGACGTCGTGCTCGATTATCTGTGGGGCGCCAGCGCGCAGACGCTGCTGGTGGCCGCCGCGAAGGCGACGCCCGAGGGCCGCCGGCTGCGGTTCGTGCAGATCGGCTCGATCGGAGGCGCGGATGTGCTGCTGCCGGGGGCGGTGCTGCGGGCGACCGCGATCGAACTGATGGGCAGCGGCATCGGCAGCGTGTCGCTGCCGCGCTTGCTGGCGTCGGTGCGCGGTGTGTTCGACGCGGCCGGACCGGTGGGGCTGACGATCGACACACGCACGGTGCCGCTGTCGGCGGTTGGCGAGCACTGGAGCGATACGAGCAGCCTCGTTCGCCCGGTGTTCACGATGCATCGCGAGTGACCGGCAAGGGCCGCGGATGAGGGCGCGGTCGTCGTGTGCGGGAAGCTGACCGCGCACGTTGTCACGCTGATGCGCGCGGCGGATGCGATGCAGGGCCGCACGCACGCAATGAACCGCACAAGACGGGCGGCGCGATTCGAAGACCGCTCGCCGCCCGTATCGTCAAACTCAGAACCGCTGCTGAATCCCCGCCGTGACACCGACCTGCGTGGTGCCGTAGCCCACGAAATCGCGCGACACGCCGACTTTCTGGTCGTGCTTCGCGATCGCGAACGCACCGGCCGCGTACAGCACGGTGCGCTTCGACAGCGCGTAGTTCGCGCGCAACGATACGAGCGTCGGGTCGGCATCGCTGCCGCCCTTGATGTTCTGGTGATAGACGGCCGCGATCAGCGAGAACGCCGGCGTGAACTGGTACGAGCCGCCGAGCCAGTACGTGTCGCTCAACTGGTTCGCCGCCGTGGTGCGGAACGTGCGCTTGTAGTTGCGATAGCCGGCCATCGTCTTCAGGTTGCCGAAGTCGTAGCTCAGGCCCGCGTGGATGCCCTGGATGTAGTTGACCGTATCGGCCGGCGTGACGCTGTCGGCCGCGCCGTTCTGCCGGTCGAACGTGACCACCGCCGCGAACGGGCCTTTCTCGTAGCCGACCGCGAAATCGTATTTGGAGCTGGTCTTCACGCTGCCCGGCACGTTGCCGAAGCCGTACAGCGCGCCGAACTTGAACCCGCTGAATTCGCCGTCGTAGCGCACCGCGTTCGACGAGCGCGTGAACATGCCGTCCTTGCGGCCGCCCGTCGCCGTCGCCGCCGATGCCCACGAGTAGTTCTGCGCGTACCCCATCGGGTCGAAGGGCAGCATGTAATCGTAGGTGACGGTGTAGTTGCGGCCGAGCGTCAGTTCGCCCCATTTGCTTTTCAGGCCGACCGTCGCGCGGCGCGCGAAGATCGAATCGGGGCCGTCGTCGAGCGCGCCGTTCGCGAGGTCGATCCCGCTTTCGAGGCGGAACACGGCTTTCAGCCCGCCGCCGAGATCCTCGACGCCGCGCAGGCCCCAGCGCGACGTGTTCTTGTTGCCCGACTTCAGCTTGACCGAGCTGCCGCCCTCCGGCGCCGCGTGGTTCGTGTATTCGATGCCGGCATCCATGATCCCGTACATCGTGACCGACGACTGCGCGTGTGCGACGGATGCGGCGATGCAGGCCGCGGCGGCCGATCCCGTGAGGACTACTGTGCGAATCGAACGTTCTGCGCGTGACTTCATTGACGGTGTCTCCTTGGTTCTTGTGGGTTGGGGTGAAACGGATGGGGCGCGCAGCAGCCCACGACAGACGCCGGAAGACGTCCGCCGGAAGGCATGTCATCACATGACGCGATGTGCGCGGTGCGTGCGCGACGGCGAGCGTGCTGCCGCCGCGCGCAGGTCAGCCCGCTTTCGCGAACGCCCAGCAGTCGTTGGTCGGGAATTCGATCCAGTGCTTGCCCGCGGCGCGCGGCACGTGGCCGAATGCGCGAAGGCGCATCTCGCCGCAATGGAACAGGTACTCCCAGCGATCGCCGAGATACATCGACGTGACGAGGTCGGCCTGCAGCCGGTTCGCGCCCGGGCCGTCGGCGACCTGCACGCGTTCGAGGCGGATCACGGCCTGCGCGTCCTGGCCCGGCGCGAACGTGTCGCGGGCGAGGGCCTGCAGTTCCCAGCCGTCGCCGGCGAGCGTCACGCGTTCGCCGTCGACGGCCGCGACGCGCGCGTCGATCCGGTTGTTGCTGCCCATGAACTCGGCCGTGTACAGCGAGCGCGGCGCGCCGTACAGCTCGGCCGGCGTGCCTTCCTGCTCGATGCGGCCGTTGCGCAGCAGCAGGATGCGGTCGGACATCGCCATCGCCTCGGTCTGGTCGTGCGTCACGCACAGGGCCGACAGCCCGAGCGACACGATCAGTTCGCGCAGCCACGCGCGCGCTTCCTCGCGCAGCTTCGCGTCGAGGTTCGACAGCGGTTCGTCGAGGAGGATCACCGGCGGGTTGTAGACGAGCGCGCGCGCGATCGCGACGCGCTGCTGCTGGCCGCCCGACAGCTGATGCGGGAAGCGTTCCGCGAGATGGCCGAGGCCGAGCTGGTCGAGCGCGGTCTGCACGCGGCGCTTCTGTTCGGCCGGCGCGACGCGGCGCAGCTTCAGCCCGTAGCCGACGTTGTCGGCGACGGTGCGGTGCGGCCACAGCGCGTACGACTGGAACACGAGGCCGAGCGAGCGCTGTTCGACGGGCAGGTCGACGCGCTGCGCGCCGTCGAAGAACACGCGGTCGTCGAGCTGGATGCGGCCGTCGGACGGCTGTTCGAGGCCGGCCACCGCGCGCAGCAGCGTGGTCTTGCCGCTGCCCGACGCGCCGAGCAGGCACACGACTTCGCCGGCCTTCAGTTCGAACGACACGCCCTTGAGGATCGGATTGGCGCCGTAGCTGAGATGCAGGTCGTCGACGATGAGCTTATCCATGAAGTTTCACTCCGAAGCGCAGGGCCACGCCGAGACCGGCGCCGACCATCGCGATGTTGATGACAGAAAGCGCGGCGACCTGGTCGACGGCGCCGGTCGCCCACAGCGACACGAGCAGCGCGCCGATCACTTCGGTGCCGGGCGACAGCAGGTAGACGGCTGTCGAGTATTCGCGCTCGAAGATCATGAAGATCAGCAGCCACGCGGCGAGCAGGCCGAAGCGCACGAGCGGCAGCGTCACGTCGAGCGACACGCGGCTGCGGGTCGCGCCGACGCTGCGGCCGGCTTCCTCGAGTTCCGGGCCGACCTGCAGCAGCGCGCTCTGGATGAGCCGCATCCCGTATGCGAGCCACACGACCGTGTACGCGATCCAGATGCTCCACATCGAGTTCTTCAGCTCGCGCAGGCCGGGCACGAACAGGAAGATCCACAGGAACGCGAGACCGGCGAGCAGGCCGGGCACCGCGCGCGGCAGCAGCACGAGGTAGTCGAGCAGCTTGGTCGCCCAGTCGGGGCGACGGTGGCCGGCGAACGCGACGAGCGAGTAGAAGCCGATCGCGAGCGCGCCGCCGATCACGCCGATGCCGAGCGTGTTGACGATCGCGCGCACGAGGTTGTCCTGCTCGAACAGTTCGGTGAAGTTCGACAGCGTCAGCACCTCGGCGAGCGCGACGCCTTCGCCCCAGTTGGTCACGAACGCGCGCAGCACGATGCCCGAGATCGGGACGATCACGGTCAGCATCAGCCACAGCACGACGATCGCGAGCGCAACCCAGCGCCACACGCCGAGCGGCAGCACCGTCGTACGGCCGGCCTTGCCCTTCACGGTGACGAAGCGGTTCGCCGTCTTCAGCAGCCGGCGCTGCAGCAGCACGAGCGGGAACGTGATCGCGACGATGCACACCGCGACCGCGGCCATCAGGTGATACGACGGCACGCCGAGCTTGTTGGTCAGCTTGTACAGGTAGGTCGCGAGCACGAAATGGCCTTCCGGGTCACCGAGCACGAGCGGCAGCCCGAACACCTCGAAGCCGAGGAAGAACACCAGCACGCCGGCGAACAGCAGCGCGGGCATCGTCATCGGCAGGCTCACGTCGAGCGCGACGCGGAACGGGCGGGCGCCCGTGACGCGCGCGGCTTCCTCGACGTCCGAGCCGAGGTTGCGCAGCGCGGCCGACGAATACAGGTACACGTGCGGCACGTGCGTGAGGCCGACGATCACCGTGATCGCGAAGATCGAATACACGTTCCAGGGCACGTTCTGTACCCCGAACAGTTCCTTGAACCACACCGAATAGAAGCCGACCGGGCCGGCCGCGACCACGTAGCCGAACGCGAGCACCATCGGCGACACGAACACGGGCGTGAGCAGCAGCGGTTCGAGCCAGCGGCGGCCGGGCAGGTCGGTGCGCACCATCAGGAACGCGAGGATGCCGCCGAGCGGGATCGAGATGAACAGCATCCCGCCGGCGATGATGAACGAGTTCTTCACGGCCGACCAGAAGTCGGGATCGCTGAAGACGAAGCGGAAGCCCTCGATGCCGAGCGTCTTGTTCGCATCGAAGAACGGTGCGGACAGCAGGCTCTGGAACAGGATGAAGCCGAGCGGCAGTGCGACGGCGATGGTGAGTACCGCGACGACGATCCAGCGCAGCATGCCGGCGAGCGGCTGCAGGCTGTTGACCGGCAGCGCGGGAATCGCGTCGCGCGGGCCGGCGGCAGGTGGCGCGGCCGGTGCCGTGCCGCGGGTGCTGGTTGAAAGCATGAGTTCGCCCCTGCGGCCATCCGGATGGCCGCCTCAAGGAAGTCGGTAAGGGGAAGGGGCCGCCCGCGCGACGTGCGGCGGGCGGCCGTGGGTCAGCCGGAGCCGATCAGCCGATCAACGGATCAGCTCTTGATCGCCTGCTGCCATTGCTTCAGGAACGCGAGCCGCTTCGACTGGTCCAGGTAGACGAGCAGGCCGGTGCCGATCTGGATCGGCTTCAGCGAATCGCCGAGTTCCTTCGTGAGGCTCGCGGCCGACGTCTCGCCGGTCACGTCCGTGCGGATCGCGTACAGGTTCGCCTGGTTCGCGATCATGGTCTGGCCGCGCTTCGACAGCAGGTAGTCCACCCACAGCTTCGCGGCGTTCGGGTTCTTCGCCTTCTTCGAGATGGTGGCGAGGCGGCTCACGATCTGCGTGTAGTCCTTCGGGAATACGTAGCCGATCGACTTGTCCTTCTTCGCCTTCGCGTACGCGTACGAACCGATGATGTTGTAGCCGATCAGGTTTTCGCCCGACGAGATGCGTTCCATCATCGCGCCGGTGCTCGATTGCAGCTTCGGGCCGGTCTTGCCGATGGCCTTCACGAGTTCCCACGTGACCTTCTCGTTCAGGTGCGCGTCCTGCGTCAGCGCGTTGAAGCCGACACCGGATTTCTCGACGTCGTAGGTCGTGAGCTTGCCCTTGAACTTGTCCGGTTGCGACGTGAGCAGCTTGATCAGGTCGGTGCGCGTTTTCGGCACTTCGTTTTCGGGGATCAGGCGCTTGTTGTAGACGATCGCGAGCGGCTCGAACGTCGTGCCGTACGCCTGCTTCTGGTATTGCGCCCATTGCGGCACGTTCGGGCCTTCCGGCGAATCGTACGATGCCATCAGGCCGTCGTTGACGAGCTTGACCTGGAGGTCCATCGCCGAGCTCCACAGCACGTCGGCGCTGGTGCTGCTCGCCGCGTTCTCGCTGATGTAGCGGTTGTACAGCTCGGTGCTGTTCATGTCGTTGTACTCGACCTTCACGCCGTACAGGCTTTCGAAGTCCTTGATCAGCGGGCGCACGAGGCCCGTGTCGGTCGTCGAGTAGACGATCAGCTTGCCTTCCTTCTTCGCGGCGTCGATCACGCCCTGGTAACTCCCCGGATACCCGGCCGGAACCTGCGCGGCGGCGCTGCCGGCGGCAGTGCCCAGAACGACCGCCAGCGCGGCGGCGAGGTGCTTCGGTGCAAACGGCATGTCTTCCTCCAGTTACGTGTAGGTGTTGTTCGAGTGACGCGGATGTTAATTGCGGCGCACTTTCAGCTCGCTTTCATTTCAGTTCACAATCGCGTCGTTCGTGTCATGGATTTCCCGAGGTCGATGCGGCGGCGATCCGACGTTTCGCGGCGCGCGGCACGATCCGGCAACGGAGGGAAGCGGGTTGCCGCGGGGCGCGGCAACGACGGCGGGGGCGCCTAGGCGGGGTGCGCGAGCAGCTTCGCGAGCAGCCGGCCGCCATGCCGCGCGTGCGCGGCCGTCAGCGCCGAGTACCCGACGACGACGCCTGCTGCGCACCGCGCGCTTCGACAGAATCCGCGGACCGGCTGCAACTCGATGCCGGCCGCCCGGGCTTGCGCGACATACGTTGCGTCGTCCATCCCGGGCGGCAGCCACAGCACGAAATGAAAGCCCGCGTGTTCGCCGGACACCGTGTACCGTCCGCCGGCGTGTTTCGCCAGCTGATCGAGCACGATGTCGCGCCGCTGGCGGTACGCGTGACGCGCCGCGCGCAGGTGCTTCGCAAAATCGCCGTGCGCGATGAAGCGGGCCAGCGCCAGCTGGGGCGCCACGCCGACCGAGCGCGCGGTCGCGTGCCACACGGCCGACAGCGCCGGCCGCAGCGCCGCCGGCACGACCATGAAGCCGATACGCAGCCCCGAGAACAGCGTCTTGTTGAACGAGCCGCAGTAGATCACGCGATCGCACGCGTCGAGCGATTTCAGCGCGGGCAGCGGGGCGGTCTGGTAGCTGAATTCGCCGTCGTAGTCGTCTTCGACGATCCACGCGCGGGTGCGCTGCGCCCAGTCGAGCAGTTCGAGCCGGCGCGACACCGACATCGTGACGCCGAGCGGCGCCTGGTGGGCGGGCGTCACGTAGGCCGCGCGCGCATCGGGAAACCGGTTCAGCGACGCGGTATCGATGCCTTCCCGATCGACCGGCACGTCGATCACGGTCGCGCCCGCGATCGTGAAGATCTGCCAGGCCGACGCGTAACCGGGGTCCTCCATCAGCACCGTCGAGCCGGGCGTGAGCAGCGTGCGCGCGACGAGATCGATCGAATGCCGGATGCCGGTCGTGATGAAGATGTCGCCGGCGCTGCACGGGATGCCGCGATATTCGCGCAGATAGGCGGCGATTTCGTCGCGCAGGCTTTCGACACCTTGTGCCGGCGTCGCCCCGAGGTCGTTCGCCGTCGCGGCAAGCAGGCTGGCCCCGAGCGCCTTCTTCCATTGCTGCATCGGCAGCAGGCCGGGATCGGCAAGCCGCGCGACGAACGGGACGCCCGGTCGCACGCCTTGTTCCGGCTCGGCGGCGTCGGTCGTGCGCGCCGGCGCGGGGTGCGCGTCGGCAGGGGGCGCGCCGTTGTCGCGAGATTGCGCGGCCGCGCGCAGGTAGCTGTCCGGTACCACCGCGCATACCCGCGACCCCGACCCTTGCGCGCGGGCGATGTACCCCTCCGAGCACAGCCGGTCGTATGCCGCCTCGACCGTCCCCCGGGCGACGCCCCAGCGCGCCGCGAGGGTGCGGCTGGACGGCAGCGGGCTGTCGCCGGGGAGCAGGCGTTTCAGGATCGCGTCGCGTAGCGCGTCGGCGATGCATTCCTGCTTCGACTGCGGATTGCCCGTGGACAGCCCGGCAGGGCACGGCAGATCGAGCGGTATCGCGGCTTTGCCTCGCGCCATAGTGGTCCAGTCAGGGTCGAATTTAATGGCCCTTCAGCTTATATCACTTTGACCTTAGATTTCAGTCGACCACATCGATCCGACCGGAGGCGGGCTCACCGCATGAAAACGCGTTCATTACCCCAGTGGGGCTGGCTGTTCCTGTTGATGCTCGTCGTGTGCCTGCCGCGCGTCACGATCGATGCGTACCTGCCGTCGCTGCCGGCGATGGCGGACACGCTGCACGGCACCGACGCCCAGTTGCAGCTCACGCTGACGCTCTACATGGTCGGTTATGCGCTGTCGATGCTGGTGTCGGGGCCGTTGTCCGACCGTTACGGCCGTCGCCCTGTCCTGATCAGCGGCCTGTGCCTCTACGTGATCGCGAGCGTCGCCTGCGCGTGCTCGACCAGCATCGCGGCGATCGTCGCCGCACGCATTTTCCAGGCATTGGGCGGCTGCTGCGGCACGGTGGTCGGGCGGGTGATCGTGCGCGAGCGCTTCCCGGCCGCGATGCAGGCGACGATGCTGGGCCGGATCTCAGCCGGCATGGCGCTGTCGCCCGTGATTGCGCCGCTGGCCGGCAGCGCGCTGGCCGAGTGGCTCGGATGGCGCGGCGTGTTCGGATCGCTGGCGGCGGGCGGGGTGGTCGCGGCGGCGATGGTGCTGCGCTACCTGCCGGAGACCCGCGAAAGCGACGCGCGGCCGGCGCCGGGCGCGGGGCTCCTGCGGACCTACGCGGGCCTGCTGCGCGAGCGCCGTTTCCTGCGCTACTCGCTCGCGATCAGTTTCGCGTACTGCACGTACTACCCGTTCATCGCGGAATCGTCGACGCTGTTCCAGCGGCAGCGCGGCGTATCCGGCCCGGTGTATGCCGCGATCTTCGGCCTGACCGTGCTCGGCTACCTGATCGGCTCGCACGTGTTCGCACGGACCGGCACGCGCTGGAAGGCCGATTCGGTCATCGCGGCGGCGGCGGGCGTGAATCTGGCCGGCACCGCCGCGTTGTGGGTCGGCGGAGCGGTCGCGCCGACGGCGGTGGCGGCGCTCGTCGTCCCGATGTTCTTCGTGATGATCGCCGTCGGGATCGCGATCCCGGCCTGCCAGTTCGCGGTGATGCAGCCGTACACGACGATCGCCGGCACGGCGTCCGGGCTGTTCTTCTTTATCCAGATGGCGATCACGGCCGCGTGCGGCGGCGTGCTGGCGTGGCTGTCGGACGGTACCGCGCGCCCGATGATCGTCGTCACGGCCGGGGCGAGCGTCGCGTTCCTGGCGGTGGTGGTCGGCCTGCGCGAGCGGCGGCACGCAGGTGAAGGTTCGCGCTTCGCGCCGCGAAGCCGCGCCGCCGCCGCCGAGCGCTGAGCGCCAAGCGTTCGGCGACGGTCGGCGGGCCGTCCGACGCGCGGGCGGGCCCGCGGCGCAACCCGTGTTTCCGCGAGGCGTCGCGACGGAAAGGATCATGTAATGTAGCGGCCTGTCGCTGACCTTCCCGGAATCCCCATGCGTGTGCTGCTCGTCGAAGACAACCCGAACCTCGCCCAGTCGCTGAGCGACGCGCTGAGCGCGGCGCGCTTCGCTGTCGATCACATGGCGGACGGCGAGGCGGCCGACCACGTGCTGCGCACGCAGGATTACGCGCTGGTGATCCTCGATCTCGGGCTGCCGAAGCTCGACGGGCTGGAAGTGCTGCGGCGGCTGCGCGCGCGGCGCAATCCGGTGCCGGTGCTGATCCTGACTGCGCACGGGTCGGTCGAGGATCGCGTGAAGGGGCTCGATCTCGGCGCCGACGACTATCTCGCGAAGCCGTTCGAGTTGACCGAGCTGGAGGCGCGCGCCCGCGCGCTGATCCGCCGCAGCCACGGCCACGAGCATTCGCGGGTCGAATGCGGGCCGCTTTCGTACGACAGTATCGACCGCAGCTTCCATCTCGCGGGCGAGCCGCTGTCGCTCACGCCGCGCGAGCGTTCGGTGCTCGAGGTGCTGATCCTGCGCAACGGCCGTGCGATCAACAAGGAAACGCTGTCAGAGAAGATTTTCGGGCTCGACGAATCGGTCAACGCCGATGCGATCGAGATCTACGTGTACCGGCTGCGCAAGAAGCTCGAGAACACGGGTGTCGCGATCGTCACGCTGCGCGGGCTCGGTTATCTGCTGGAGGCGCGGGCGGAGGCGGCGGAATGAGCGTCCCGCCCATCCGCGGCGGTTCGCTGCGCCCCGACGCGGCGCGTGGCGTCGTTGCGGCGGCCCGGCGGAACGCATGATGCCCCGCCCGAACCTGCGCACGCAGGTCGCGCTGTGGCTGCTGCTGCCGCTGCTCGGCCTGCTCGCACTCGACTCGTGGCTCACGTATCAGCGTGCGATGAACGCCGCGCACGTCGCGTTCGACCGCACGCTGTCGTCGTCGCTGAAGTCGATCCGCGAAGGCGTGCGGCTCAATGACGGCGAGATCGAGGTCGACCTGCCGTATCTCGCGCTCGAAATGCTCGAATCGAGCGACGGCGGCAAGATCTACTACCTGATCCGCGAGGACAACGGCCACACGGTCACCGGCTACCCGGACCTGCCGCTGCCGCACGGGCGCGACGCGGGCGACGGTGCGCTGTTCGTCACGCGCTACTACGACGTCGTCTATCGCGGCGAACAGCTGCGGATGGCCGCGCTGCGCATCCCGGTGCACGACGTGCCGACCGCGCAGTCGCGCATCGTGTGGGTGATGGTCGGCGAGACGATCGAGGCGCGCCAGGCGCTCGCGCGCGAGATCCTGGTGGGGTCGCTGCTGCAGGAAGGGCTGCTGGTCGTGCTGGCGCTCGGCATCGTGTGGCTCGGCGTCGGGCGCGGGCTGCGGCCGCTGAACCGGCTGTCGGCGACGGTCGCCGCGCGCAGCGAGGACGATACGACGCCGCTCGATACCGGCGCGATGCCGAGCGAACTTGCGCCGCTCGTCGAGTCGATCAACCAGTACATCGGCCGCACGCAGCGGATGCAGGTCGCGCGGCGCCGCTTCTTCGCGGACGCGGCCCATCAACTGAAGACGCCGCTCGCGGCCGTGCAGGCGGGCGTCGAGCTCGCGCTGCGGCCGGACGAGCAGCCGCGCGCGAACGGGCACCTGCGGCGCGCGAACGGCGCGGTGCGGCAGGCCGCGAAGATCGTCCAGCAACTGCTGTCGCTGTCGCGGCTCGATTCGGACAGCGGCCACGCTGTTGCCCACCAGCCGGTCGCGCTGCACCGCCTCGCGCGCAGCGTGACGCTCGACTGGTCGCCGGTCGCCCGTGCGCGCGACATCGATCTCGGCTTCGAGCATGAAGCCGACATCGACGTGCACGGGCAGCCCGACCTGCTCGGCGAGATGATCGGCAACCTGATCGACAACGCGATCCGTTATGCGGGCGATCGCGCGGTGATTACGGTACGCGTGTCGCGCGACGGGGCGCATGCGCGGCTCGACGTGATCGACAACGGGCCGGGCGTGCCGGCGGACGAGCGCGACGCGGTGTTCGAGCGCTTCCATCGCGGCAGCAAGACGCAGACGGTCGAAGGGACGGGGCTCGGGCTGTCGATCGTGCGGGAGATCGCGCGCGTGCATCAGGGCACGGTGACGCTGGCCGATGCGGCCGGCGGGGGGCTGGTCGTGACGATCCGGTTGCCGGCGGCGAACGACGCGGGGGCGCATGCCGCGTGATGGCGAGTTGCGATGTGGGCAGCCGGGAGCGGTAACGGGTAAGCGGGAGGCGATTAGCAGGCAGTAGGAAGCCGCTCGGGCGGCTTCCGGGCTACGAAGACGATGTGATCGGGTGAGCGGTGCCGTGTGCGGGCCTCAATCGCCGAACCCGATCTCCGCTTCCAGCGCCTGGCCGACTTCGAGCCACCCGCCCGCGCCTTCGACGACGATCGCGTTGATGCCGAACGTCAGCTCGCCGCCGAAGTTCGGGTTCGCGCGATAGGTCTGCATCGTGTCGGTCGGCTCGTGCGGCCACGCGGGATCGGGCGCGCCGGTGACCTGGTCGATCGTCGGCATCGGGCAGCGCGTGCACGGCTTCACGAGCCGCAGCCGCACGGGCGACGCACCTTCCGTGTCGAGATGCTCGACGAAATCCTCTTCGTATGCGTCGAGATCCGACACCACGATGTTCGGCCGGAAGCGGTTCATCGGAATCGCCGGTGCACCTTTGGCGGTGAGCCGCGCGTTCAGGTCGTCGAGCGACGACTGGCCGATCACGAGCAGCGGGTAGCCGTCCGCGAACTGCGTATGCGTATCGATCTCGCCGGTCCATTTGCGGTTGCAGCCGCGGCGCGCGTCGGGTGCGAAGCGCGCGAGCTTCGCGGGCGTGCCGAGGAATTCGGTGAGCCAGGCGGCCGTTTCGGCGCCCGTGTCGATCGCATCGACGGTGTCGCGCCACACGGTCGCGGCCATTTTCGGCGTGGCGGGGGATACGTCGCCGTCGAGCGGCGTGCGGATCTCGCGCATGCCCGGCGCGCTCAGCACGAGCGCATCGTTGTTCAGTGCGGTGCGGATCAGCGCGAGGCGCGGGTGCGTGCGCTGCGTGATCATCTGTCCGGCGGGGTCGGTGATCAGCCAGTGGCGGTCGTACGCCAGGCCCGTTTCGAGCAACTGCGCGCGCGACAGCGCGATGCCGGCGCAGGATTTGATCGGATAGACGAAGAGTTCGGCGATGGCTGGCATGACGCTGGCTGAAGGCGGATGGCGAGAGTGCGATTGTGCCAGATCGCGCCGCAGCCGTTCGGACGGCTGCGCTGCGTCGCGCGGCCGGTCATGCGAGCGGGAAGCCGGGGTCGAACGTGGTACGCACGTCGAGCGGCTGGCGCAGCAGTCCCGCCTTCAGGTAGAAGTCGGCCGTGCGCTGCTGTTCGGCGACGACCGTCGCGTCGATCGGCAACCAGCGCGTGTTGCGGCGCTCGAACTGCAGCTTCGCAGCCGCCGGCGGAATGCCGATGATGCGCGCGAGCGCCGCCGAATACGCGTCGGCATGCCGGTACGACCAGGCCTGCGCGCGCACGACGCGCCGCAGGAAATCGTGCAGCACGTCGCGCTTCGACGCGATCGCCGCGTCGGTCGCCGCGATGTAGCTGAGGCCCGACCACAGCCCGCGGCCGCTGACGAGCACGCGCGCGCGCCCGCTCGTTTCCGCGAGTGCCGTATAGGGCTCCCAGGTCGCCCACGCATCGATCGAACCGGTTGCGAGCGCAAGCATCGTATCGGCCGGCGGCAGGAAGCGGAACGAGACGGCGTCGGGAGGCAGGCCGGCCGCGTCGAGCGCCTTCAGCGTGACGAAATGCCCGATCGAGCCGCGTGTGGTGCCGATGCGCTTGCCTTTGAGGTCGGCCGGCCCTTTCAGCGCGGCATCGGGCCGCACGAGCACCGCCGTGCCGTACGGGTCGGAGCGGTTCGCGCCGATCACCTTGATGCGTGCGCCCGACGCGAGCGCGAAGATCACCGGCGCATCGCCGATCGGCCCGCAGTCGACGGCGGCCGCATTCAGCGCTTCGGCGAGCGGCGCGGCGGCCGGGAACTCGGTCCACGCGATGTCGTACGGCAGGCCGTTCAGTTCGCCGGCTGCTTCGAGCAGCGCGCGCAGCCCGCCTTTCTGGTCGCCGGCGCGCAGCAGCGGCCGCGTGCCCGATTGCGCGCGCACGGCGGCGGGGGCCGCGGCGATCGTGGCGAGGGCGCTCGCTTGCGCGAGGAAGTGGCGTCGGGTCGGATTCATCGTGAAGTTCGGTCGAAAGAGAAAGTCAGGGATTCAATCAATGCGGGAGCCCGGCCTGTACGTCGCGCACGGGTTCCGTGTCGACGCGCAGCAGCAGCGCGGTCAGCGCGTCGCCGCTCGCGGCCGGTACCGCCGGTCGTGCCGTGGCGTCCGAGCGGCACAGCAGGTCGGCATCCGACCAGCCCGCGCTGCCCGGCAACGCGCGCGCCCGCAGCCAGCCGCGGCGATCGGCGAGGAGTTGCGTGCCGCCGAGCGCGGCGGGCGCCACGCCGGCGATCGTCGCGAAGGCGGGCCACGCATCGGGCGTCGACGCGACGCAATCGGCTCGCGCCGTGCCGGCCGCCTGCGCCACGGGCGTGCCGCTTGCCGTGACGAGCAAGGTTTGCCAGCGCGCGTCTTCCGGCGGGGGCGTCGCGCCCGGCGCGAGTGCGACGATGCGCACGCGCTGGCCTGCGCGCCAGCGATCGAGCGGTTGGGGCGCGGCGCTGCCGCAGCGGACGTCGAGCGCCGGCAGCGGTACGGGCACGGGCCACGCGCCTTCTGCCTGCGCGCCGCTGCCCGCGGCGAGCGCTTTCAGGTAGTCGAGCACGGCCCAGGTGTCGCGGGGCCCGAGCGTCGCGGCGAAGCCGGGCATCGTCGGCGCACCGTGTTCGTCGCGTGTCCCGTGGCGCACGCGCCAGAACAGTTCGCCGTCGAGGCGGCGGGCGAGCAGGGCGCCGGCGAAGGTCGGCGGCCAGTGCGGGAGCGTGGCCGCAAGCGGCCCTTCCCCGCGTCCGTCCATGCCGTGGCACGCCACGCAGTGTTGCGCATACAAGTGCGCGCCGCGCATCACGTTCGATACCGAAAACGGCGCGGGATCGCGCTGGAAACTCGTCGGCACGGCGGGCGAAAGCCACAGCGAAGCCGGCGGCCACGGCGCGAACCACGCAACGGCGAGCGCGGCCAGCACCGCAAGCGCCGACGCCGCACGCCGCTTGCGTAACGCGAGCGCGATGCACGCGAGCACGGCGGCCAGCGTCGTCGCCGCGACGGCGAATGCGAGTTGCCGCGTGAGCCCGGCGTCGATGCGCAGTGTTTCGAGCGCGATGCGACGGGCCCACGGCCACGCAGGCTGACCGTCGGCGTCGCCCGTCAGCCCGATCGCATGCAGCACGCGCGACAGCGCGACTTGCGCGCGATACAGTCCTTGCAGAAACAGCAGCGCCCAGTCGGAGAACGTCGATGCGTTCATCGGCTACGTTCCGGTCGCACGGCGGCCCATCGTCGAACGGTACCGCGCATCTACCAGCTCGCATCGAGCCCGAGATGCCGCAACGCGTCGTGACGCAGCTCGGCGAGGCGCGGGTCGCCGCGATGGCGCGGGTAGGGCAGGTCGACGCGCAATTCGGCGACGATCCGCGCGGGGCGCGGCCCGAACACGATCACGCGCTGCGCGAGGAACAGCGCTTCCTCGACATCGTGCGTGACGAGCAATGCAGAGAAACCGTCGCGTTGCCACAGCGCGGTGAGTTCGGCCTGCATCGTGAGCCGGGTGAGCGAATCGAGCTTGCCGAGCGGTTCGTCGAGAATCAGCAGGCGCGGATCGTTGACGAGCGCGCGTGCCAGTGCGACCCGCTGCGCCATCCCGCCGGACAGCTGATGCGGGAACACGTTCGAGAATTCCTGCAGGCCGACGCGCGCGAGCGCATCGTCGACGCGATGCTGCGACGCGCGTGCCACGCCGCGCGCCTCGAGGCCGAGCGCGACGTTCGCGCGCACTCGCCGCCACGGGTACAGCGTCGGGTCCTGGAACACGACGATGCGCGACGGATCGGGTTGCTCGATCGGCACGCCGTCCTGTGCGATTCCGCCTTGCCGTGCGGTGTCGAGGCCCGCGACGAGGCGCAGCAGCGTCGATTTCCCGCAGCCGCTCGGGCCGAGCAGCGCGACGAATTCGCCGGCCGCGACCGACAGCGTGACGTCGTCGAGTACGGGCAGCGGGCCGCCGGGGCCGTCGAACGCATGGCTCACGCGGCGGATGTCGATGCGTGCGCCGCGCGGCGCCGTGACGGCAGGCGACGCGGCGGGCGAAGCGGAAGCGGACGATTCGAGTACGGCGGCGCTCACCATTTGACGGTTCCTTTCTGCCACGCGAGCACACGGTCGCGCACCGCGAACAGCAGCGCGATCAGCCCGGAAAACAGCAGCGCCATCACGATCAGCGCCGCATACATGTTCACGTACGAGGCCCAGCCCTGCGCCCAGCTCAGGTACCAGCCGAGCCCGGACTTGACGCCCATCATCTCGGCGACGACCAGCACCGTGAACGACGCGCTCAGCCCCATGAAGATCCCGACGAACACGTGCGGCAACGCGGCCGGAATCGCGACGCGCAGCACGAGGAAGCGCGCGTTCGCGCCGAGCGTGCGCGCGACGTCGTAGTACTGCTTGTTGACGCTCGCGACGCCCGACCACGTCAGCACCGCGACCGGGAAGCCGGTGGCGAGCGCGATCAGGAACGCGGCGGCGGAATAGCTCGACGGGAAGAAGTAGAACGTGAGCGGCAACAGCGCGGTGGCCGGCACGGGGCCGAGCACGCGCAGCACCGGATGCACCCAGTAGCCGATCCGGCGCGACCAGCCGATCGACACGCCGACCGCGAAACCGACCGAGACGCCGTATGCAAAGCCGAGCGCGAGCAGCTTCAGCGTGTTGCCGGCGCTGCCGAGCAGGCGCGGCCAGTCGTCGACGTAGACCTCGATCAGTGCCTGCGGCGGCGCGAAGAACGGCGTCGGCAGCCAGCCGGTTTTCGCGGTGACGATTTCCCACGCGGCGAGCACGAGCGGCAGCGCGACGAGCCACGGGCCGGCCGGGCGCACGCGCGCGAGCCGCGTGCGCGTCGCGGCGACGAGATGGCCGAGCGTCGCGGCGGCGAGCAGCAACGCGGCGATCGTCCACGCGGCCGTGCCGAACGTGTCCGTGTACGCCCAGTCGCTGAAACCGACGATGCGGTTCGGCCACAGCTGCGTGACGGCGCCGAGCGCGGCCCAGGCGAGCGCGGCGGCGATGCCGGTCGGCCAGGTGCGCGCGCGGCGCGCTTCGGCCGCGAGCGTCGCTTCGCAGGCCGTGCAGGCCACGCGTGCGGAGGCAGCGGAAGCAGCGGAAGCGGGCGCACCGCCGGCCGGTGACGGTGCGGTGTGCGCGGTGGAGGCGTGTTCGATCGTCGACATCGCGTCACCCGAGCACGTTCGCATAGACCTGCTGCGCGAAGCGCTGCGGGTCGGTGCTCTTCTTCAGCACGCTGATGCGGCGGAAATCGTCCGCATAGAACGCGATTTCCTGCTGCAGGTCGACGTTGGTCGGGTGGTGCGTGTAGGTGAGCGTCGCGTACAGCTTGCGCAGGTCCTCGGGGCTGATCTTCGGCGAATATTTCGCGAACACCTTCGCGGCTTCGTTCGGGTTGTCGTGCGTGAACTCGGTGGCCTGCACGATCGAGCGTGCGAGTGCGGCGGCGGACGGCCGGTCGTTGCGCACGAGATCGCCGCGCGCGCCGATCACGCAGCACACCTTGCGTGCGTATTCGCCTGACAGGTTCGTGGCGAGTTCCGTGTACGCGCCGTTGCTGCGCTTTTCGAGGAGGTAGAGGTTCGGGTCGCCGTCGGCGATCGCGTGGATCTCGCCCTTGTCGACCGCGACGCCGAGCAGGTCGGCCGGATACTGCCGCCACGTGATGTCGCGCTCGGGATCGATCCCGTTCTTTGCGAGCAGGATCGAGAAGAAATGCTTGCCGGGCGCGGCCAGGTCGCTGACGCCGACCGTCTTGCCCTTCAGCGCCTGCAGCGTCGTGACGCCGGCCGCCTTCGAGCCGAGCAGCCGCACGCAGCCGCCGTGCGAGCTGCCGATGATCTTCACGTCGAAACCGGCTTCGAGCGGCTTCAGCCAGCGGTGGATCATCCCGACCGCCGCATCGGCCTTGCCGGTCGCGATCGATTCGAGCAACTGGTCGGTCGAGCCGCTGTAGTTGATCAGTTCGACCTTCAGGCCGTTCTTCTCGAAGAAGCCGCGCTCCTGTGCGACGACGATCGGCGTCAGGCAGAACGCGTTCTGGTTCCACGCGAACGTGAGCTTCTTCAGCGGCGGCGCAGACCAGGCCTTGCGGCCAAGCGTGATCGCGGGCGCGGCGAGCGCGGCGGCGCCGGCCGCGCGCAGCAGCTTGCGGCGTTTGTCGTCGTGCGTATCGTGCGTATCGTGCGTATGGCGCGCATTGGCGGGCGCGGGTGCGGCGGTTCGGGTCATGTGGTCTGGTCTCCGGTCGTGCGGGAAGGCGCTCAGTCGAGCAGGTCGGGTTCGTCGGCGACGACGCGCGCGAACAGGCTGTCGAACGCATGCAGCGCGCCCTCGGGGCCGCCGATCTGGCCGTGCGTGTGGCGCGCGGTGGCGTGATCGATCGGTTGCGGCGTGCCGGCCGCCTCGGCCAGCAACTGCGTGTGCGCGGCGTTGTCGAGCGCGATGTACCACCATGCGGCGGCCTCGACCGTCGGGCCGGCGGTCAGGATTCCGTGGTTCTTCAGGATCGCGCCCTTGTGCGTGGTGCCGTCCGGTTTCGCAAGCGCATCGGCGATCCGTGCGCCTTCGCTCGTGTCGACGACCATCCCCGTGAAGTCGTCGAACAGCGCGTGGTCTTCATAGAACACGCACGCGTCCTGCGTGAGCGGATCGAGCGGGCGGCCGAGCGTCGACCACGCCTTGCCGTACGTCGAATGCGTATGCGCGGCGGCGACGATGTGCGGATGCGCGTCGTGGATTGCCGCATGGATCGCGAACGCGGCCTTGTTCAGCGGGCGCGTGCCGATCGCGGTTTCGCCGCGCGCGTTGACGAGCAGCAGGTCGGACACCTTGATCTGCGAGAAATGCACGCCGAGCGGATTCACCCAGAAGTGGTCGGGCAGTTCGGGGTCGCGTGCGGTGATGTGGCCGGCGAGCCCCTGTGCGAAGCCGAAGCGAGCGAACAGGCGGAACGCGGCCGCGAGCCGCTCCTGACGGTGACGGCGCTCGGCGGCGACGTCGATGCGCGGCGCGGGCGGATCGAACCAGAAATGCTGGCGCGGCGACGCGGCGAGCGCGAGGCCCGACGCGGTGCGTTCGAGTGTGGACGGAACGGCGGACATCGTAAGGGTCTCCCGGGTTGCGTCAGGCCGCGCGGCGCGCCGCGTCGCGTGCGGCGACGGCGCTGCGCACGCGCGGAATCAGTTCGCGGCCGTAGTCGATCGCGTCTTCCAGCGGATCGAAGCCGCGGATCAGGAACGTCGTGACGCCGAGGTCGTAGTAGTCGAGCAGCGCATCGGCGACCTGTTCAGGCGTGCCGACCAGCGCCGTCGAATTCGAACGCGCGCCGGTGAGGCTGGCGATCTCGGTCCACAGCCGCTTGTCGACGCGCGAGCCGCGTTGGGCCGCGGCCAGCAGGCGGCGCGCGCCTTCGCTTTGCTGCGGGCCGCCGGCGCCGAGGCCGGCCGCTTCGCGCAGCCGGCGTGTTTCGTCGAGGATGCGATGCGCACGCGCCCACGCTTCGTCCTCGGTCGCGGCGAGGATCGGGCGGAACGACACCGAGAAACGCACCTGCCGGCCGTGCTTCGCGGCTTCGGCGCGCACCCGGGTCGTCAGGTCGCGCACCTGGTCGAGCGATTCGCCCCATAGCGCGTAGACGTCCGCATGCTTGCCGGCCACGGCGAGCGCGGCTTCCGATGCCCCGCCGAAATAGATCGGCACATGCGGCTGCTGGAACGGCTTCACTTCCGAGAACCCCTGTTTGAACCGGTAATGCGCGCCGTCGTGATCGAACGGCTGCGCTTCGGTCCAGATCCGCCGCAGGATGCCGAGGTACTCGTCGGTGCGCGCATAACGTGCGTCATGGTCGAGGAAATCGCCGTCGCGCTGCTGCTCGCTGTCCGAGCCGCCGGAGATGAAGTGCACGGCGAGCCGGCCGCGGCTGAACTGGTCGAGTGTCGCGATCTGCCGCGCGGCGAGCGTCGGCGCGGTGAAGCCCGGGCGATGCGCGAGCATGAAGTGGATGCGCTCGGTCGCGGCCGCCGCGAATGCGATCGTCAGCGTCGCCGACGGGCCGGTCGAGTGATGCGGCACGAGGATCCGGTCGAAGCCGGCCGTCTCGTGGGCGCGGGCAAAGTCGCGCACGTAGCCGGGATCGACCACGGGGCCGGCCGGCGGGTGGATTTCCGACTGCTTCTGGCTCTGGATCATGCCGATGAATTCGACGCTCATCTGGGTCTCCGGTGCGGGGATGTCCCGGCACGCGGCCGGGCAGGAATGGAGCGCAGGTTAACGCCGCGATCATGCGGAATGGAAATAATCAATCCCGATTTGAATATCAGATTTGCATGGTTTGGGCGCGTGTGCGCTACGCATACGCTGTGGGCTCACGAACGATCGGGCGCGCGGGCGCCGGCGAATCGGGGGGGTACGCGTTGCGGATCGCCCGGTTCATGGGATACCGCGCCGCGTGGCGATCGATTGCCGCGGTTGCCGATTTCCGTCGCGCTTGCCGCCTGTCCGTATTACCCAGGGAATCCGTTTCGATGTCCGCCAGCCTTGCCGCTTCCTCGCCGTCGCCGCAGCCGCCCGCGCTGCGCCTCCTGCCCACCGACGATGCCGACGACGCACGCGTCGCCGCGCTGCTCGAGCGCCTCGCGCCGGAACTTGCCGCCGACGCGGCGCGCAACGACGTCGATGGCCGCTTTCCGCACGAGAACTTCGCGCGGTTGCATCGCGCGGGGCTGATCGCGCAGGTCGTGCCGCGCGAGCATGGCGGTGCCGGTGCGACGCTCGCGCAGGCGAGCCGGATCGTTGCCGCCGTCGCGCGGGCCGATCCGGCCACCGCGCTGGTGCTGACGATGACCTATCTGCAACATCGCGCGCTCGGCCGGGCCGACAACCGCTGGCCCGCACCGGTGCGGCGCGCGGTGTTCGACAGCGCGGTCACGCACGGTGCGCTGATCAACGCGCTGCGGGTCGAACCCGCGCTCGGTTCGCCGTCGCGCGGCGGCCTGCCGGAAACCGTTGCCCGGCGCGACGGCGACGGCTGGCGGCTGTCCGGCCACAAGCTGTACAGCACCGGGATTCCGGCGCTGCGCTGGCTGGCCGTGTGGGCGCGCACCGACGAACCGGCGCCGCGGGTCGGCGTGTTTCTCGTGCCGCGCGACCGCGATGCGGATGGCGATCGCATCCGCGTGATCGAAAGCTGGAATCACCTCGGCCTGCGTGCGTCGGGCAGCCACGAGGTCGTGTTCGACGACGTCCGGCTGCCGGCCGATCACGCGGTCGACGTGCGCGCACCGGACGCATGGGCCGTGTCGGCCGCGACCCACGCGGATGCCGACGCGCAGGCCGACCAGCAGGCGTGGATGGTCGCGCTGCTCGGCAGCCTGTACGACGCGGTGGCGCGTGCGTCGCGCGACTGGGTGGTCGAATTCGCGACGACGCGTGCGCCGAGCGGGCTGGGCGCGCCGCTCGCGACGCTGCCGCGCGTGCAGGAAGCGGTCGGCGAAATCGAGGGCTGGCTGCACGCGAACCGCGTGCTGCTCGACGATCACATCGCGCGCACCGACGCTGGCAGTGCGCCGCCGGTCACGACGAGCGGGCTGGTCAAGCGCACCGTGACCGAGCACGCGATCCGTGCGGTCGAGCAGGCGCTGAAGCTGTCGGGCAATCACGGGCTGAGCCGCGCCAATCCGCTCGAACGCCACTATCGCGACGTGCTGTGCAGCCGCGTGCATACGCCGCAGGACGACGCGATCGCGGTGGCGGCGGGGCGTGTGGTGCTCGACGCGGCGAGCCGGGTCGAAGCGAAGGGCGAGACGAAGGGCGAAGCGAGCGGCGAGACGGAAACGGGCGAGGCGTCGGTCAACGGGACCGAGCGCGGCCGCAGCGATGCGTGAGCGGAGCAGGGCTGGCGCGAGCATCGACCGGGCGGCGCGATGCTGCCGCCGCCCGATAAGGTCACGCAGCCTGGTCGTGCGCCTGCTCGGGCAGCGCGAATGCCGCACGCGCATGCGCGGCGACGGCCGCGAGCGGCACGCCGAAGCGGGCCGCATCGTGCCGGCGCAGCAACCACAGATCGATGTGCGGCTTGAAATCGGCGAGCGGCACGATGTCGAGCGCGTCGCGCAGCGGGCTGCCTTCGACGAGCGGCAGCGGCATCAGCCCGATGCCGAAGCCGTTCGCGACGCTCTGCAGTTGCAGGTCGCGGCCGTAGGCGTCGAGCGTGACCGGCATCGGCAGGCCCTGCGCGTCGAGCGCGCGCCGCAGGCCCGCACGAAAGCCGCAACCGTCGGGATTGAGCACCCAGCCATGAGCGTGGCAATCGGCGAGCCGGTAGCTGCGGCGCGGCCAGTCACCCTTGCGGCCGACCGCGACGAGCCGCGTGGCCAGCAGCCGTTCGCCGTCGACCTGTGCCGGCAGCACCATCTCGCGGGCGAGGAACACGAGCGCCGCATCGAGTTCGCGGCGGGCGACGCGCTCGACGAGCATGCCGCCCCACGCGGTCGTGACCTGCGTCGCAAGCGCGGGCCACTGCGCGGCGAGTTCGGCGATCAGCGCGGGCAGCATCAGTTCGCCGAGGCCCTGCGTGAGCCCGATCCGGAACTCGCCGGCGGGCGGCTGCTCGCCGGCCGTCAGCTCGCGCAGCGCATCGACTTCGCGCAGGATCGCGCGACACTGCTCGAAGACCTGCCGGCCGATGTCGGTCGGGCGCGGCGGCTTCGTGTTGCGATCGAGCAGGGTCACGCCGAGCGCTTCCTCGAGATTCTGGACGCGCCGCGTGATCGCGGGCTGCGTCATCCCGAGCTCGGCCGCGGCCTGGCTCAGGGTCTGGCAGCGGACAACCGCTGCAAAAGCGTCGATATCGCTAATTTTCATGTTTGTTCTGCATGGTCTTTCAGGTGCATCATGACGATCCATCATATTCGGCATCATATTCGAGGAGCCAGCCGATGAGTACGCTTTCGTTGCATCAGACGCCGCTGCGTCCGTTCGTCGACGGTCTGGGCGCGCTGCTCGCGTCCGGCGCGGACGAGGCGCGCATCCTCGACGAGGGCGGTGCGCTGCTCGCCGCGCTCGTCGAACACGACGACTGGTTGCCCGACGCGTTCGCGCAGCCCGACCCCGCGCGCTATCGGCAATACCTGCTGCATCTCGACCCGGACGAGCGGTTCTCGGTCGTCAGCTTCGTGTGGGGCGCCGGCCAGACGACGCCGATCCACAACCACACGGTGTGGGGGCTGATCGGAATGCTGCGCGGCGGCGAATTCTCGCAGCCGTACCGGTTCGACGCGGCGGGCCGGCCGGTGCCGTCCGGCGAAGCCGTGCGGCTGGCGCCGGGCGAGATCGAGGCCGTGTCGCCGCGCATCGGCGACGTCCATCGCGTGACCAACGCGTTCGCCGACCAGGTATCGATCAGCATCCACGTGTACGGCGCGAATATCGGCAAGGTCGAGCGCGCGGTGTACCTGGACGACGGCACCGTGAAGCCCTTCGTGTCGGGCTATTCGAACGCCTGATGCAACGCCCGCCGATGCGGCCGGTTGCCCGCACACGCCGGCTGGCCCAAGATTGATCCGTTCCGCTTTCTTCACCGACTTCAACGCATTCAATACAGAGACATCGTGACGCACTCCGCCGATTCCACTTCCCGTTTTCCCGTCGCGTCGTACCAGGATGTGCGCGCGCGCCTGCTTGCCCGCGACGAGATCGCACTGATCGACGTACGCGAGGAAGACCCGTACGCGCAGGGCCACCCGCTGTGGGCCGCCAACTTTCCGCTGTCGAAACTCGAACTCGACGCGTGGACGCGGATTCCGCGCCGCGACACGCCGATCGTCGTATTCGGCGAAGCGGGCGGCGAGGATCTCGCGCCGCGCGCGGCCGAGAAGCTCGCGCAACTCGGCTACACCGACGTGCGGCTGCTCGACGGCGGCCTCGCGGGCTGGCTCGCGGCGGGCGGCGAACTGTTCATCGACGTGAACGTGCCGAGCAAGTCGTTCGGCGAATGGGTCGAGGCCGAGCGCCATACGCCGTCGCTGTCCGCGCAGGAGGTGCAGGCGCTGATCGATGCGAAGGCCGACGTCGTGATCGTCGACGCGCGCCGCTTCGACGAGTACCAGACGATGAACATCCCGACCTCGACGAGCGTACCCGGCGCGGAACTCGTGCTGCGCGTGCGCGCGCTTGCGCCGAACCCGGCGACGCAGGTCGTCGTCAACTGCGCGGGACGCACGCGCAGCATCATCGGCACGCAGTCGCTCGTCAACGCGGGGCTGCCGAATCCGGTCGCGGCGCTGCGCAACGGCACGATCGGCTGGACGCTCGCGGGCCAGACGCTCGAGCGGGGTGCCGCGCGGCGCTTTCCGGACGACATCGACGCGACGCAGCGCGACGAAGCGCGCCGCGCTGCGCGCGCGGTGGCCGAACGCGCGGGCGTGCCGCGCATCGCGCTCGCCGACGTCGCCGCGCTCGACGAACCGGGCCGCACGCTGTACCGCTTCGACGTGCGCACGCCGGAGGAATACGAAGCCGGCCATCTGCCGGGTTTCCTGAGCACGCCGGGCGGCCAGCTCGTGCAGGAGACCGACCATCATGCGGCCGTGCGCGGCGCGCGGATCGTGCTCGCCGACGACGACGGCGTGCGTGCCGACATGACCGCGTCGTGGCTCGCGCAGATGGGCTGGTACGTGCGTGTCGTCGAGCCGGCCGGCGCGGCCGCTTTCGGCGAGCGCGGCCAGCCGCCGCGCGACGTGCCGGCGACGCCGGCCGTGGCGGAGGTATCGCCCGCGACGCTCGCGGGCTGGCTGAAGGAGGCGGCGCCCGGCGAGCTGGCGATCGTCGACGTGACGGCCAGCGCGAACTACGTGAAGCGCCATATCCCGGGCGCGTGGTTCGCCGTGCGTGCGCAGCTGCGCGACGCGCTCGCGGCGATTCCGGCCGCGAAGCGTTATGTGTTCACGTGCGGGTCGAGCCTGCTCGCGCGTTTTGCGGCGGACGACGCGCGTGCGCTGCTGCCGGCTTCGGCCGAGATACGGGTGCTCACCGGCGGCACGGCCGCGTGGATCGACGCCGGGCTGCCGCTCGAAAGCGG
This sequence comes from Burkholderia sp. LK4, assembly GCF_001043615.1. Classification (NCBI taxonomy): domain Bacteria; kingdom Pseudomonadati; phylum Pseudomonadota; class Betaproteobacteria; order Burkholderiales; family Burkholderiaceae; genus Burkholderia; species Burkholderia sp. LK4. The sequence goes on along the minus strand of NZ_LDUL01000045.1, from coordinate 4,586 downwards.
CGAGACGCGACTGGCGTCACCGCGTGTCGACCGCTACCGGCGCCCGTACGAAGGCACCGACAACGCGGCGGCCGCGATGCAGGCGTATCTCGACTGGGAATACGGGCTGGTCGACCAGTTGAAGCGGGACGGCACGCACCACTTCAACGTGATCTGACCGATGCGATGCAACCGGGCGCAACGCGCGCGTCGCGCGCCGCGCCCGGTCGACGCGCGTGTCAGCGCTTGAACGTATCGACGGCCGTGCGGCCGACGGCAGGATCGTCGGTGAAGAAGCCGTCGATGCCCGCGCGCAGGTACGCCTGGATCTCGCGCACCGAGCCTGCCGTGTTGCGCGTGGCCGGCGTGCCGCCGTCCTTCAGCGACGCGGGCAGGAAGTTGTTCTCCGGGCGGAACGTGTACGGATGCACGACGAGGCCGGCCTCGTGCGCGTAGCGCACGTACTGCGTCGGCTGCTGCAGCGTGCCGTCCGCGGCGACCGCGATGATCGACGTCTTGTACGGGCCGACGCCGTTCGCATAGGTCGCGACCTCGCGCATGCCGTCGCGCGTCGACAGGTCGCCGTAGGTGCGCTTGTCGTTCGCCTTCACGAAGTCGTACGGGCGCTGGCCGGCTTCGTCCATCAGCTGCACGAGCTTCCAGTTCGGCTGGCTCGACTTGATCCGGTTGCGGATCGCCTTCAGGTTCGCGACCTCGAACGACTGGATGTAGACGGTCGCGGTGCGGGCCGTGTACGAATCCTTCAGCAGCGCATCGACGAGGCGGTCCTCGAGCGGCAGGCCGATCGACTGGAAGTAGGTCGGGTGCTTGGTTTCCGGATACAGGTGGATCGTGCGGCCGGTCTGTGCGGACATCTGCTTCGCGAGCGCGACGATTTCGTCGAACGTCGGAATCTCGAACTGGTCGTTGTACGCGGTGTTCGCGGGGCGGACCTGCGGAATGCGCTCGCGGGCGCGCAGCGTCTTCAGCTCGGCGAGCGTGAAATCCTCGGTGAACCAGCCGGTCAGCTGCGCGCCGTCGATCGTCTTGGTCGCCTTGCGGCTCGCGAACTGCGGCAGCGCGGACACGTTCGTCGTGCCCGAGATCTCGTTCTCGTGCCGCGCGACGAGCACGCCGTCGCGGGTCGACACGAGGTCGGGCTCGATCACGTCCGCGCCGTCTTCGATCGCCTTGCGGTACGACGCCAGCGTATGTTCGGGGCGCAGCGCGCTCGCGCCGCGATGGCCGACCACCTGGACCTTCGCGGAAATCGGCTGGGTGGGATCGGACGCGACGTCGTCGTCGCCGCCGCACGCGGCGAGCAGGAACGCGGCGGCACAGGCGAACGGGACGTAGCGCAGGGAGGTCGGGCGCTTGAAGAGCATGTCGATGAACCTTCGAAACGAGAGTCGGAAAGGGGCGGTCGCTCCGGCGGCGCGGCTGTCGTGCCGTGTCGCACGGAGTCGGATGGGACGCGATCGTCGCACCGAATAATTACATATGTATTACTTCGGCCTTTCCGTTTCCTGTTTTTGGGGCGCGATGTGCGCGGCGGGGCGGTTGACGGCGGCCCGACGGATGACGCATTCCGGCCTTCCCGGGCAGGCCGTGCGCCGGATGCACTAAACTTGCGGGAATTTTGCATCGCCGTGCCGGGCCGGACGCCCGCCTGGCGCGACGATGCGGCGACTCGCGGGCCGGCGCGGGCGCCCGGCGCCCGTGTGCGTCCGGGGCCCGCGCCGGCCGATTTTTCCCGACCCATGACGACTCGAACCGATTCCGCCTACCTGCTCGGCGACCTGCTGAAGAACGTTTCCCGCTCCTTCTACCTGACGCTGCGCGTGCTGCCCGACGGCATGCGCGACCCGGTCGGCCTCGCGTACCTGCTTGCGCGCGCGGCCGACACGATCGCCGATACGGCGCTCGTCGCGCCCGATCGCCGGGCGGCATTGCTGACCGAGCTGCGCGACGAGGTCGAGCAGCTCGGCGACGGCGTCGCGCTGTCGCGTGCGCTCGAGGACGTGACGCGGATGCAGACCGATTCGCACGAGCACGTGCTGCTCGGCTCGATGGAGCCGATGCTCGCGCTGCTGCGCGCGCAGCCGGACGCCGATCGCGCGTCGATCCGCAAGGTCGTCGCAACGCTGACGGCGGGGATGGTATTCGACCTGCGCACGTTCCCCGACGAGCAATCGGGGCAGGTCGCGTCGCTGCGAACGCGCGACGAACTCGACCGCTACACCTATCTCGTCGCCGGCTGCGTGGGCGAGTTCTGGACCGACATGACGGGCATGCACACGCCGGCCGCGCGCGGCTGGAACCTGCCGGACATGGTCGAGAAGGGCATCCGCTTCGGCAAGGCGCTGCAGATGACCAACATCCTGCGCGACTGCGCGAAGGACCTGCGCATCGGCCGCTGCTACCTGCCCGACGATGTGCTGGGCGCGCACGGGCTGAGCGTCGCCGACCTGATGTTGCCCGATGCGTCGGCGCGCGCGCGCGGCGTGCTGGTCGACCTGCTGCGCGTGACGCTGGACCAGTATCGCGACGCGTGCCTGTATACCGTTGCGATCCCGCGCCGCTTCGTTCGGCTGCGGCTGGCATGCCTGTGGCCGATCATGATCGGCCTCGAAACGCTCGAGCTGCTGGCCGGCCATGACGCATGGCTCGATCCGGCGAAGCCGGCCAAGGTGCCGAGAAAGCGCGTCTACCGGATCATGGCGTCGTCGCTCGCGCTGGTCGGCTCGAACAAGGCGATTCGCGCGCGCATGACCGCGCTTTCCGATGCCGTGAGCGCGCATCTCGTGCAGCCGGTCACCCGCTGACACCCACCGAACGATGCCGGCGCGACAGGTGCCGGCGTCGCCCCTCGGCCCGCGTTCGCCGGGCCGGTTCTCCCGCATCGTCTAAAAACGTTTTCATTATTTCGTTTCGCGAAACGTGGGTGTCATGAACGTCAGCGATCCTTCGCGGCGGCGTGAATCGTGGCGTCGGCCACGGTCGCGCATTTGTAAGATGTATTTCGCCGAAGGCATCTGACAACATCCGACGGTCGTGTTGCACCCGTAAAAATGTAAAGCTAGGGTTTTCACCGGGAAATGCCGGAAAGGCCCGCTGCGTAAGCGTTTTCAGGTGTTATGTAACTGCTTGGTGAACCCGTGCGTTGCGTCGATCATACGATGACCGACTGCACATGTTGGGAAATGATTGGTAATCCGTCAGAATCGCGTCGGCATGTACTCGCACATGTGTCAGTCATAAAACCACACCAGAAAAGAAATCATTCTTTGAGGACGGAGAATCAATGAAAAAGCGCGTCGCTTTCGCCATGACGGCAGCGGGCCTTGCAGCCGCTACCGCCGCCCACGCACAGAGCAGCGTGACCCTGTACGGTATCGTCGATAACGGTATCGCATACCAAAACAACTCGTCGGCAGTCGGCGCGACCACGGGTGGTCACTCGAAGGTGCAGATGTCCACCGGCGTGTGGGCAGGCAGCCGCTTCGGCCTGAAGGGCAGCGAAGATCTCGGCGGCGGCACGAAGGCGATTTTCCAGTTGGAAGCCGGCGTCAACACGGCTAACGGTTCGTCGCAATGGACCAACGGCATCTTCACGCGTCAGGCGTGGGTTGGCCTGACCAACAATACGTACGGTACGCTGACGGCCGGCCGCCAGTACACCGCGTACTACACGCTGCTGTCGCCGTACAGCCCGACGACCTGGCTGACCGGTTACTACGGCGCGCACCCGGGCGATATCGATTCGCTGGATACCAGCTACCGCGCGAACAACTCGCTCGTCTACATGTCGCCGAAGTTCTACGGCTTCACGGTCGGCGGTTCGTACTCGTTCGGCGGCGTCGCAGGCGCGACGAACCGCGGCTCGACGTGGAGCGCGGCGATCCAGTACCTGAACGGCCCGGCAGGCATCGCCGTCGGCTACCAGCGAGTCAACAACGCGACGCTCGGCGGCGGCGCGTGGGGCGCGAACTCGACGGTGCAGAACGGCCTGAACGCAGCCGGCACCAACGGTGTCGAGCCGGCAGTTTCGTCGATCAACAATGGCTACCAGTTCGCACAGTCGCAACAGCGCCTGGCCGTCACGGCTGGCTACCAGTTCTCGCCGGCGTGGGACATTTCGGCGTCGTACTCGAACGTTCAATACATTCCGGGCACGGGTTCGGGTTTCAAGAACACGGCGATCTTCAACACGGCTGGCGCCGTGCTGCACTGGAAGCCGGTCGCTCAGTGGGACTTCGCGGCAGGCTACTCGTACACGGCGGCAACGCAGTCGAATGGCATCACGAGCTCGGCCAAGTACCACCAGGTCACGGTGTCGCAGTACTACAGCCTGTCGAAGCGCACGGGCCTGTACGCAGTTGAGGCTTACCAGCACTCCAGCGGTAACACGCTGACCCCGACGGGCGGCATCATCGCCGCAACGACGTCGATCGGCGACGGCGTGGGCGCAGGTTCGAAGCAGAACCAGATCGGCGTCGGCGTCGGCATGATCCACCGCTTCTGATGTCGCGCGGCGCGCAAGCGCTGCTTGCGGCATGCGGTATGAAAACCGGCCTTCGGGCCTAATGCCGTTCAGTTAAGCAACT
>NZ_LDUL01000043.1:0-93810 GCF_001043615.1 Burkholderia sp. LK4 | reverse complement strand
CTTCGAAGCGTTACGCGCTCGCCGCCCGCGGGCCACCCTCCGCCCGCGCCTGACGCACCTCGCGACCGCGTCGCCGCACATCGCGCGGCGCCGTCCGCTTCGCCTGCCCGCCTTGCCGCTGCCCGATGCCGAGCCCGCGCGCGTGACCACGCGCGGCGGCCGGCGCCGCGCATGGCGCGCATCGTGTCCGTTTCATCATCGTCATTCCAACCCTACGTACAACGACATGTTTCCCTCGACCCGTATTGCCGTCGCGCTGTCCGGCGCGATCTCCGTGCTCTCCGCGTCAGCCGCGTGTGCACAAGGCGCCGCGCCGGCCGACGCGCCGGCCGCATCGACGCTGCCCGCGATCAACGTCAACGCGACCCGCGCGGCAGACTCCCTGACGTCGAAATCGACCGTCGACCTGAAGCGCACGCTCGACCAGACGGTCGGCTCGGTCGGCTTCGTCGATGCCGACAGCTACCAGAACACCTACGCCTTCACGCTGCGCGACGTGCTGAAGGACGTGCCCGGCGTGTTCGTCGAGAACCGCTACGGCCAGGAGTTGCGCCTGTCGATCCGCGGCTCGGGGATTGCCCGCTCGTATCACACGCGCGGCCTCGAGATCCTGCAGGACGGCATCCCGACCAACCTCGCGGACGGCAGCGGCGACTACTACCAGATCGATCCGCTCGCGCTGCAGGCGGTGCAGGTCTACAAGGGCGGCAACGGCCTCGCGTACGGCGCATCGACCCTCGGCGGCGCGATCGACTTCGTCACGCCGACCGCCCACACCGCCGACGCGCCGAACATCGTGCGCGTGGAAGGCGGCAGCTACGGCACGGTGCGCACGAGCGCGCAGATCTCGCGCGTGATCGGCCCGTTCGACTTCCTCGCGAACTTCAGCGTCAATCATTCGGACGGTTATCGCGATCATTCGAAAGGGCAATACGAGCAGTTCAACGCGAACGTCGGCTACCGGTTCAGCCCGGCCGTCGAGACGCGCTTCTACGTCGGCGTGTACGTCGTCGACCAGCTGCTGCCGGGCACGCTGTCGCTGTCCGACGCACTGAACGATCCGACCAGGGCAGCGCCGAACGCGATATCGGGCGATCAGGCGCGCAACACGCGCACCGAGCGGATCGCCAACCGCACGACGGTGAAGCTCGATTCGGGCGAACTGCAATTCGACACGTGGGCGATTCACAAGAGCCTCTATCACCCGATCTTCCAGGCGCTCGACCAGGACGGCTGGACCTACGGTTTCGCGCCGCGCTACACCGGCCGCCTGACGCTCGGCGGGATGCGCAACGACCTGATCGTCGGCGCGCGCTTCTTCGGCGGCCGCACGCAGGCGAACCAGTACGTGAACGTCAACGGCAACAAGGGCGCGCAGACACTCGACTCGACGCAGACGGCGTTCAACTATGAAGCGTACGTCGAGAACCGGCTGTTCTTCATGCCGACCGTCGCGCTGATGACCGGCGTGAAGGCGCTGCATTCGGTGCGCGAGTACATCGACAACGGCGGGCTGCCGCGCAACCCGAACTACAAGTCGACGAACGCGAGCTACAGCGGCGTCAATCCGAAGCTCGGGCTGCTGTGGCAGCCGGACGCGAACACCCAGGCCTACGTCGACATCACGCGCAGCCAGGACGTGCCCGACTTCACCGACCTCACGCAGACCTTCTCGAACACGACGCGCTTCACGCCGCTCGCGGCGCAGCACGCATGGACGATCGAGTTCGGCACACGCGGCTCGCGCGAGCGCGTGAGCTGGGACGTGACCGCCTATCGCTCGCTCGTGCGCGACCAGTTGCTGCAGTACACGACGAACCCGGACGTGCCGGCGGCGACGTTCAATGCGAACAGGACGGTGCTGCAGGGGATCGAGGCCGGTGCGTCGGTCGAGCTGTTGCGCAACGTCACCGGCCGCGGTGTGGGCGACAAGATCACGCTGTGCGGCATCTGGAACCTGAACGACTTCCGCTTCAAGAACGACCCGCAGTACGGCAACAACCGGATCGCGGGCGTGCCGCTGAACGTGCTGCGCGCGACGCTGGGTTACGCGCGCCCGAGCGGCTTCCACATCGCGGCCACGCTCGACTGGGTGCCGTCGGGCGCATGGGCCGACGATGCGAACACGTTGCGCGTGCCGAGCTACACGCTGCTCGGGCTGCAGGCCGGCTACGACTTCCGCAATGGACTGTCGCTGTTCGTCGACGCGCGCAACCTGACCAACAAGCGCTACGTCAGCGACATCAGCACCGTCGCGAATGCGCGCACCGCGAACACCGCGATCTTCTATCCGGGCGAAGGACGCAGCGTGTTCGCCGGCATGCGGTACGCGTTCTGATGCGCCGCCTGCGGCATCGCTCGTTACACGGATTCAAAGGAAACCGAAACATGAAGTTCAGTTCGATGCTGCCCGCCGCCTTGCTCGCGGCCTTCGCGCCGGCCGGGCAGGCCCAGGAAAGCGACGCCGCGAACGCCGGCGCCACGCTTGCGCCGATTCGCGTCAACGCGCAGAAGGCAACGCCGCTCACGCAACCGCTGGATACCGGCAGCCGTCTCGGCCTGTCGTCGCTCGAAACGCCCGCGAGCGTCGAACAGATCGATCGCAAGACGCTCGACACGCGCGGCGACAGTTCGATCGTCGACGCCGTGAGCCGCGCCGCCGGCATCAGCGCATCGCCGCATCCCGGCAACGGCGGCTCGGAGCTCGGCGCGCGCGGCTTCGTCGGCGCGTCGTCGGTCACGCAGCTCTATGACGGCGTGCGCCCGTACGGTGCGATCGGCATCACCTTTCCGTTCGATACGTGGTCGGTCGACCATATCGACGTGCTGCGCGGCCCGGCTTCGGTGATCTACGGCGAAGGGGCGATCGGCGGTGTCGTCAACATCGTCCCGAAGAAGCCGACGCGCGGCCCGATCCGCAACGAGCTGCAGGCGGGCGGCGGCACCGAGGGCACCGCGCGGGTCGCGTTCGGCAGCGGCGGCGCGATCAACGACAAGCTGTCGTACCGCTTCGACATCAGCGGCAACCGCTCGTCGAACTGGGTGGACCGCGGCAACTCCCGCAACCTGTCGATCTCCGGTGCGCTGCGCTACGACGTGACGTCCGACCTGTACGTGACGGCGTCGTATGCGCAGGGCTTCCAGCATCCGATGCAGTATTTCGGCGTGCCGCTCGTCAACGGCGCGCGCGATCGCGCGCTCGACAAGAAAAACTACAACGTCGGCGACAGCGACATCGCGTTCCGCGACAGCTGGGCGACGGTATCGGCGAACTGGCAGCCGAGCGACAGCCTGAACGTGACGAGCACGCTGTACCGGATGAAAAGCAACCGTCACTGGAAGGATGCGGAGTACTACACGTACCTGCCGTCGACCGCGCAGGTCCGGCGCAGCAGCTACACGGAAATCTTCCACGACCAGGAGCAGTACGGGAACGTGACGGCGGCGACCGTGACCACCGCGCTGCTCGGCATGCGCAACACGTTCTCGACGGGTGTCGAGTTCAATCACACGACGTTCCAGCACGACAACAACTCGCCCTATTCGGGCACGTCGACGGTCGACCCGTTCAGCTTCGATCCGGGCAGCTTCATCAACACGGCCGGCACCTATCCGAAGTACCGCAGCCAGGCGAACCAGTACGCGCTGTTCGCCGAGAACCGGCTGGCCATCACGCCGCGCTGGTCGGTGATCGGCGGGCTGCGCTACGACCACGCGAGCGTGAATCGCGACGATCTCGTGAACGGCGGCGCGTTCACGAAGGTGTTCGCGAACACGGGCTGGCGCATCGGCACCGTGTACGACGTGCAGCCGGGCCTCGCCGTGTACGGCCAGTATTCGGTCGCGGCCGACCCGATCAGCTCGCTGCTGTCGCTGAATGCGTCGAAGGCGAACTTCACGCTCGCGACCGGCCGACAGATCGAAATCGGCGTGAAGCAGTCGTTCCTGGACGGCAAGGCGGAATGGACGCTCGCGGCATACCGGATCGTCAAGAGCAATCTGCTGACGGCCGATCCGCTGAACCCGAACCAGTCGATCCAGGTCGGCCGGCAGTCGTCGCGCGGGCTCGAGGCGACGGTCGGCGCGGAGATCGCGAAGGACTGGCGCGTCGACGCGAACGTGTCGATCCTGCGCGCGAAATACGACGACTTCCAGCAGACGTCCGGCGGCACGACGGTCTCGCGCGCGGGCAACGTGCCGGTGTCGGTGCCGCAGCGGCTCGCGAACCTGTGGGTGAGCTGGCGCTTCGCGCCGGACTGGACGGGCATCGCGGGCGTCAGGTACGTCGGCAAGCGCTTCGCCGATACCGCGAACCAGCTCGTGATGCCGTCGTATACCACCGTCGACCTCGGCCTCGCGTGGAAGCCGCGCAAGGACACGACGATCACGGCGCGCGCGTACAACGTGTTCAATCGCCGCTTCGTGCAGTCCGCGTACTACAACGAGACGCAGTACCTGCTCGGCAACGACCGGCGGCTCGAAGTGCTCGCGAGCTACCGGTTCTGACGCTGCACGAAGTGCTGCCATGCGCGCGCCGCCGGCCCATGCACGGCGGCGCGCGCGGGTGCGGCGGGCGTTACTTCACCGTGAACGCGTAGTGCCCCTGCGTGCGGTGGCCGTCGAGCGCGACGGCCACCCACGCCACCGTGTAGACGCCCGGCGTCAGCGGGTTCAGCGCGACGGACATGTGCTTGCGGTTCGACGCGTCGACTTCTGCCTTGCCGTTCGTGACGGCATGGCCCTGCGCATCGGTGACGGCGATCGAGCTGAACGCGGGCTCGAGCCCGTCGTCGAAATCGATCGCGACGCGCAGCGGCGACGCGGTCACGGCCTCGCCCGCGGACGGCACCTGATGCGTCGGGAACGCATGGGCATGCGCGAACTGCGCGCCGGCGAGGAACAGTGCGGCGGCGGCCGTGCGCAGTGTGGTCAGGACGTTCATGCGGTTTCTCCGTCGATCAGAACAGCGGCTTGCCGAGCGAGCCCGGGAACAGGTCGTCGAAATACAGGTGCGCGTCGAACAGCACGCCGACATGGTTTCCGCTCGCGCGATTGACCGGAATCTGCGCCTCGATGCCGAATTGCCCGTAGCGATTGAGCCACAGTACACCCGGGTTGATCGTGCCGGTCGTCTGGCCCGAGCACGCGCCCGCCGTGCAGGTGCTCATCGGCGCCTCGACGACGAAGACCATGTTGCTGAGCGGCTGCGGCAGGCCGAGGTTCTTCACCTGCTGCTGCAGGTACGGGATGCTGTATTGCAGCGTCATGCCCCAGCCGAGCGAATTCGGGCCCTGGTCGGACGAGGCCGTGGTCAGGTTCGGCCCGAGCTCGGCCGTAATCGCGAACGGGCGCAGATAGCCGAGCGACGCGGGCAGATCGCCGAAGCCCTTGCCGACGTACACGGCCGGCGTGAACGTCGAGTACGGATTCGCGATCGATTTCGCACCGGTGCCGCCGATCTCGGTCTTGAGGCCGACCGATGCCATGAATTCGTGCGCGGGATTCGTATAGGCAAGGTACTTCACGCCGAGCGTCACGTTGTCCCAGCCCTTCGCGGAGCCGCCGTCCGGCGCGTTCTGCGACACGTACTGGCTGGCGACGCTGAACGCGAGGTTCTTCGTGATCAGCTTGTCCCACTCGTACGACACGGTATTGACGTTGATGCCGTTGCCGTTGTCGTCGGTGGTCTTGATGTGACCGAACTGCGTATCGAATTCGTCGCCGACACCCGGGTCGTCGACGGTCATGGTCGCAGGAAAGACGCGATCGCCCACCACGGCGTGCGCGTTCGCGAATGCAGCGTGGGTCAGGCCGGCGACGGCGGCCAGCAGCGCGGCACAGGCGCGGGGCGCGTGCCGTTGATTGAAGCGGGGCATGTTGTGGGTTCTCCGGTTGTCGTTCGATGCCGTCGCGCACACGCGCGACGAACAGCCGCCCGCTCGATCGCGAAGCGTCGGCGGGTCAGCCAGCAAAATCAGACGGACTCAGGAGAACGCGGGAGGCGCGCGCGATTGCGCGACGGTATGGACGAGACGGATGCGGGCCGGGTTCGATGCCGACACGATCGGCCTTTGCGAATCCGGACGCGGAACGACGAATGCGACGGCATGGCCCGGCAGCGCAGCGGCGTGGCCAACGAAGCTGCAATACGGGCAGGCTTGCCAGTGCGCCTTGATGCCGTGCGCGGGCTTGCCGTCGGCGGGTGCGACCACCGCTTCGTCGACGCTCGCCGTGCAATAGACGGCCAGCGCATCGACGAGCCTGTAACGCGACGCCATCATCTGCGAGACCGCAGGGGCGAGCGCCATCATCAGGATTGCGATCAATCCGATCAGGCTGCCTGGCTTGCGGAAACGGGCGACGTGCATGACGCGCGACGAGGATGGATTGCGATGAGGGTGGTGAATTATGCCACGCTGAAATCGCGCTCAGGCGCCTGAATAATGCAGTAAACGGGCTCGATATTTCGGAAAGCAATCCGAAAGAATCGAACCTGAAAACGACCCGCCGGGCGGCGGGACGATCGGTGCGGGGCAGTCGGCGCAGCCCCGCCTGCGTACGTCATGCACGCGTGCCCGCCGCGCGCCCCGCCATCCACTTCCGGTAGCGCCGTGTCTGGCACTGCGCGGCCAGTTGCTGCCCGACCAGCGCGCGCAGCGGCGACACCTGCGGATGCGTGCGCCGGCCTTCGCTGAGCCGCGTCAGCTGGAACTTGACGACGGCCATGTTCGCCAGCGAGCCCAGCACCTTGTTCTTCCATCGGATCGGCTGCAGCACCGGCGCGCTGTCCTTGCCGGCCCGCCAGTCGCGCGGCAGGTTCGGGTCGATCGACAGCGCGGTCGCGATGCCGACCATCGCCACGCCGCTGTCGACCACCTGCTCGGCCACCGCGCGGCGCCGGATGCCGCCCGTGACCATCAGCGGCATCTGCGCGACCGCCGTGATGTCGCGCGCGAATTCGAGGAAATACGCTTCGCGGGCCAGCGTGCGCCCGTCGCGCGCCTCGCCCTGCATTGCCGGCACTTCATAGCTGCCGCCCGACAGCTCGACGAGATCGACGCCGAGCGGATTCAGCAGTTCGACCACGCGCTTCGCGTCGTCCGCGCTGAAGCCGCCGCGCTGGAAATCGGCCGAGTTCAGCTTGACCGCGACCGCAAATTCCGGCGACACCGTCGCACGCACGTCCCGCACGATATCGAGCAGCAGGCGTGCGCGATTCTCGATGCTGCCGCCCCACTGGTCCTGCCGGCGATTCGTCAGCGGCGACAGGAACTGGCTCAGCAGATAGCCGTGCGCCGCATGGATCTCCACGCCGGTGAAGCCGCTCTGCTGCGCAAGCTGCGCGGCGCGCACGAAGCGCCGCTGCACATCGTCGATATCGGCTTGCGTCATCTCCTTCGGCACCGGGAACTGCTTCGACAGCGCACCGAGCTCGAGCGGCACGGCCGACGGCGCGAGCGTCGTCTGGCCGAGCGCCGCCTGCATCTGGCGCCCCGGGTGATTGATCTGCATCCATATGTGCGCGCCGCCCGAGCGCGCCACCTCCGCCCAGCGACGGAAGCGGCCGAGATGCGCGTCGCTCTCGAGCACGACCCCGTTCGGCCCCGTCATCGCGCGGCCGTCCACCATCACGTTGCCGGTCAGGATCAGGCCGACCCCGCCGTCGGCCCACGCCTGGTACAGGCGCAGCAATGCGTCGGATGGCGCGTGGTTCGCATCGGCCATGTTCTCTTCCATCGCGGCCTTGGCCAGACGGTTCGGAATCACCGCCCCGTTGGGCAGTGTCAGCGGCGTAAACAGGTTCATGGAGGGCACCCTCGATTGACGATGCCCAACGATAACTTTAAAGTCAACTTCAAGGTCAAGCCCCCTCGGAGCACCGCATGAAAATCGGCGAACTGGCACGCATCAGCGGCATCGCGGCGTCGCGCATCCGCTTCTACGAAGCGAGCGGCCTGCTCGAACCGGCCCGACGGCAGGCAAACGGCTATCGGGAATACGGGCCGGAAGCGTTGACGCGGCTCGCGATCATCGACCGCGCGCAGGGCGCGGGCTTCTCGCTCGACGAGATCCGCGCGGTGCTGCCGCCGAATCTCGGTGCATGGCCGCGCGACGAACTGCTGGTCGCGCTGCGCCACAAGGTCGACGAAATCGTGCTGCTCGAACGGCGTCTCGCGCAGAACCGGCAACACCTCGAGACGCTGATCGACGAAATCGAGAACAAGCCGGCGAGCGAGGATTGCGCGGGCACCGCGCAACGGATGCTCGACCGGCTGTGCGCGGGCGCCGACGCACCGCCGGCGCCCGCGCCCGTGCCGGTCCCGAGGCCGACGCGCAAGCGCGCATGACCGGTTACCCTGCGCCCCCGACGAACGATCAACCCGCGCGGCGGCGAGACGAGTCGGCGCGTGTGCGCCGGCTTTCGCGGCGCGACCTCCAGACCCGATCCGCATGACGATCTCCCGCATCACAGGATGCCTCGTCGCCGCGCTGCTGACGTTCGGCATCGGCGGCACCTACGCCGCGACGTGCGGCGACACGCCTTCTGCAATCCGTTGCCCGGATACACCCGACCTTCCGGACGACATCGTCGCGCAGCTTCCCGCCGGCTACGAAGCGCTGGATGCCGCGTCGGGACGCCTGACCGACAGCTCCCGCATCGGCTACGTGGTCGTCGCGCACCAGCCCGGCGATTCGATGCGCAACGCATCGCCGCGTCCGCTGATGATCTTCCTGCCGGGCAAGGACGGGCACTACCGGCTCGCGGCGCGCAACGACACCGTGATCATGAAAGCCGACGAAGGCGGGATGGGCGACCCGTATCTCGATGGCGTCGCCGAGAATGCGCTCACGGTCGAACCCCGCACCTTCACGGTCGAACAGGGCGTATTCGCGGGGCCGAGCCACTGGCGCGACCGCGTGACGTTTCGCTACGACGCCGCGCACCGCACGTGGGTGTTCCATCGGGAGGTCATGCGGAACTGGCGGCTCAACGACGACCCGAACGGCGATGCGCTGAAAGCCGACCCGGTGCGCGTCACGCGCGCCGATGCGGCGAAAGCCGTCACGTTCGAAGCGTGGCGGCCGGGTTACTGGTGCGATTCGGCCGAGCGGCGCGGAGCCGATCCGGCTTGCAGCAAGCCGCATTGACGAATGCGTAGCTATACGAATGATGCTGCGTGCGGGCGTGCTTGCGGGCACGCGATATGCGTGGATGCTGCCCCACCACACGGGCGGCGTGCCTGCCGGCACGTGCCATCGTGAGCGGCCGTGCGGCTTTCCTTACGTCGCAGGTAATCGACGCGCGCCGCCCGCACCGTGATCATGGCTCCATCGACTCACCTCACGCCACGGAGCCCGCCATGACCGCCTACGCCATCGCCCACCTGCACGACGTCGAGATGTGCGACGACATCGTCGAGTATCTCGAACGCATCGACGGCACGCTCGCGCCGTATGACGGCCATTTCGTGATTCACGGCGCGCGGCCGGAGATACGCGAAGGCGCGTGGCGCGGCGACCTGATCGCGATCGCGTTCCCCGATCTCGCCACCGCGCGCGCATGGTACGAATCGGATGCGTACCGGCAGATCCAGCCGCTGCGCGCGCGTCACGCGAGCGGCCCGCTGATCCTGATCGACGGCGTCGACGCGCGGCACCGCGCGACCGACATCCTGCGCTGAACCGCCGCCGCCGCGACGCCGGCGGCGCTTACGACGCGTTGCGCTCCATCGGCTCGCCGACGACGAACCCGCCGCCCTGGAACCGCTGCGCGGGATCGTCGTAGTCGGCGGTCGGCGCCGCCACCGGGAACAACCCGGCGAACTGCTCCGAACTGTCGCGCGGGCGGAAGCCGAGGAAGCCGGCCTTCGTGTTGTCCCACCACTTCACCGGGTTGTCCGACGCGCCGTACACGATCGCATGCCCGACGCGGTTCGTCAGCAGCGAGCAGCGCACGAGCTCGATGAAGTCGCGGTAGCTGAGGAACGTCACCAGCATGCGCGGATTCTTCGGTACTTCGAACGAAGAGCCGATCCGCAGGCATACCGTCTCGATCCCGAAGCGGTCGAAGTAATAGCGCGACAGCGATTCGCCGAAGCACTTCGTCACGCCATACAGGCTGTCCGGGCGCAGCGGCGAATCGGCATCGAGCACTTCCGTGACCGGATGGAAACCGATCGCATGATTCGAGCTCGCGAACACGACGCGCTTCACGCCATGCTTGCGCGCGGCTTCGTACAGGTTGTACGTGCCGGTGATGTTCGCACCGACGAGGTCGTCGAACGGTGCATCGACCGAAATGCCGCCGAGGTGGACGATCGCGTCCACGCCGTCGACGAGCTGCATCACGGCCGGGCGATCGGCCAGGTCGACGACGCGGGTTTCTTCATGCGCGGCCGCGTCGCCGAGCGTCGCGATGTCGCTGACGCGCACGACGTCGGCCCAGTCGGCGAGCGCGCCGCGCAACTGGCGGCCGAGGTTGCCGGCCGCGCCCGTCAGCAGCAGGCGCCCGAACGGTTTGCGCGCGCCGGTGGATGAGGCGTTCATCGAATCTCCTTGAATCTGACCTGAAATCTGACTGGATCGGAAAACGTTTTCCAACTATACGCGGGAGCGCGGCCGAACGTCAATGGCCGAACCCGCTCGCAGCCATCCGCACTTTCCCGATATCGGCGCGTGGCCGCACGGCCCCGTTTTCTGCCACAATCCGGCGTTATCGAACGAAAACGTTACCCTCCGCATGAAAAAAGTTTCCCCGACGATCCGCGACGTGGCGGCGGAAGCCGGCGTGTCGGTCGCGACGGTATCGAAGTACGTGAACGGCACGCAGCGCTTTTCGCCGACCGTCGAGGCCCGGCTCAAGGAGGCGATCGAGCGGCTCGGCTACCGTTCGAACCCGCTCGCGCGCTCGATGATCACCGGCCGCACGCGCACCATCGGCCTCGTGATCCTCGACATCAGCAACCCGCACTTCACGAACGTGGTGAAGGGGGCGAACCGCGTCGCGCTGCAGCACGACTACACGCTGCTGCTCGTCGATACCGAGGAGAGCCAGGCACGCGAACGCTCGCTGATCGAGGCGCTCGCGCAGCGCGTCGACGGGCTGATCGTCAGCACGCGGATGCCCGACGACGAAGCCGGCTGGATGCTCGACCTCAACAAGCCGCTCGTGCTGCTGCGCCGCAGCCCCGGCCTGCCGATTCCGAGTGTCGGCATCGACAACCGGCTGTCGACCTACATGCTCGCGCGCCATCTGCTCAATCTCGGCCACACGCGCATCGCGTATCTCGGCTTCGGCACCGCGCGCGTGAACGACGAGCGGATCCAGGGCGCGCGCGACTGTCTCGCCGAAGCCGGGCTCACGCTCGACGTGCACGATGCGCATGCGCCGACCGCCGAGGCCGGCGAGCGCGCGTGTTCGCGCGTGATGCTCGGGCCGCAGCGTCCGCAAGCCGTGATCTGCTACAACGACCTGATCGCGCTCGGCTTCATGAAGGAAGCCGCGTCGCTCGGCTTCCGGCTGCCGCAGGACGTGTCGGTCGCGGGCATCGACAACGTGCCGTACGGCGAATACGCGGCGCCCGCGCTGACGACCGTCGACATCCAGAGCGAGAACATGGGCGAGCTCGCGATGCAGAAGCTGATCGACGCGCTCGCGGGACGCACCGATGCGAGTTATTCGACGTTCGAGCCGCGGCTGATCATGCGCGCGTCGACGGCCGCGGCCGGTTGAGTTCCCCGCCTCGAGCCACCAAACGAAACGCGCCGCCCAAGGGCGGCGCGTTCGTTTGCAGACATGCGATGACGTGACTACGTGATGACGTGACTACGCGATCACGCCTTCACGCGTCGAGTTGCGCCGGCTTCATCTTCGGCGTGAGCATGTGCATCACGGCCAGCGCGAGCAGGTAGGCCGACGCGCCGATCGCGAACAGCACCCAGTAGTGGCCCGTGCGCTGCAGCACCTGGCCGATCACTTCCGAGAACAGCACGCCGCCGATCGAACCGGCCATCCCGCCGATCCCGACCACCGAGGCAACCGCGCGGCGCGGAAACAGGTCGGACGCCGTCGTGAACAGGTTCGCCGACCAGCCCTGGTGCGCGGCGGCGGCGAGGCCGACGATCAGCACCGCGACCCACAGGCTCTGCACCTGCGACACGAACGCGATCGGCAGCACGCAGCACGCGCAGATCAGCATCGCCGTCTTGCGCGCGCGGTTCACGCTCCAGCCCGCGCGCAGCAGCATCGACGACAGCCAGCCGCCGCCGATGCTGCCGACCGTCGTCAACGCATAGATGCAGACGAGCGGCAAGCCGATGTGCTGCATGTCCATCCCGCGCGATTCGTTGAGCCACTTCGGCAGCCAGAACAGGTAGAACCACCACACCGGGTCGGTCAGGAACTTGCCGATCAGGAACGCCCACGTTTCGCGCCTGCGGATCAGTTCGCCCCAGCGCGGCGCGCCGGCGTTCGCGTTCGCCGCGTCGAGCGCTTCCGCTTCGTCGCGCGGCTCGTCGTATTCCGCGGCGAGCGCGCGCGTATCGGCCTGGCGATAGAGCACGAGCCACACCGCGAGCCACACGATGCCGATCGCGCCGATGATCACGAACGCCGCACGCCAGCCGTAGGCCACTGCGATGGCCGGGATGATCGCCGGCGCGAACACCGCGCCGATGTTCGCGCCCGAGTTGAAGATGCCGGTGGCGAGCGCACGTTCGCGGCGCGGAAACCATTCGGCCGTCGTCTTGATCGCGGCCGGGAAGTTGCCGCCCTCGCCGATCCCGAGCAGCGCACGCACGAACGCGAAACCCATGACCGAGCCGACCGCCGCGTGCAGCATCGCGGCGATGCTCCACACGAGCATCGCGACCGCGTACGAGACGCGCGTGCCGAGCCAGTCGACGATCCGACCGAAGCCGAGCAGGCCGAGGGCATAAAACGCGGAAAACGCCATCACGATCCGGCCGTACTGCACCTGGGTCCAGCCGATGTCGTGCTGGAGCATCGGTGCGAGCAGGCCGAGGATCTGCCGGTCCATGTAGTTGATCACGGTCGCGAAAAACAGCAGCGCACAGACGGTCCAGCGGTAGCGGCTGGCGGCCGCGCGCACGGCGCCGACGACGGCAGATTGCATGAATGTCTCCGATGCGCGGCCGCGCCCGTCGCGCCGCACGGTATTCGTTGACCGGCGACCGGCGCCGGGGCGGACGGCGGCGCGCTGTCGCGCACGGCCGAATCCGCCGATCAATCTGGAAAACGTTTTTCAAAGGATAGGTCGTCAGCCGGCGCCCTGTCAGTCGGGGATTTCGATGAGTCATCTCAAATTAGTCGCGGCAAAAGAGACGACTGTTTTGCAATGTGGCATTAACCGTTTTTCCGGGATTTTCCCGCCATCAGGGCGAGCGCACGGTCACGGATGCACATGTCCGAATCCGGCCAGGATCGGGGCCGGGATGGTTTACAGTCGCCCCATGCGCGTCGATTCCCCTCGCCTGCCGCGACGCATGCGGCGCGCCGGGCGCCGTGGTGCGCGTATGCCGCTCGTGCGGCCCCTTCACGGAGAAATGTTGCGTTGACTCCTGCTCACCTGATTCCGAGCCCGCTGGGCGACATCGCGGTACGTATCGAGGACGATGCGCTGACGGGCCTTTACTTCGTCGGCCAGAAATACTTCCCGCCGGTTGCGATCGTGACCGAAGCGGATGCGCTCGCGACGCCACCGATCGCGCGCAAGGTCGCGGAAGAAATCGCCGAGTATTTCACCGGCACGCGCGAAACGTTCTCGGTGCCGATTCAACTGCGCGGCACCGCGTTTCAGCGACGTGTATGGAAGGAACTGCTCGCGATTCCGTTCGGCGAACTCGTGACGTATGGCGACATCACCGAGCGCGTCGGATTGCCGATGAGCGGCGCGCGCGCGGTAGGCGGCGCGGTCGGGCGGAACCCGGTGTCGATCATGGTGCCGTGCCATCGCGTGGTCGGCGCATCGGGCAGCCTGACCGGTTATGCGGGCGGCATCGACCGCAAGCGTGCGCTGCTGTCGCTCGAAGGCGCGGGGTTCGAGCGCGGCGCCGGCCGTCCGGCGCAGCAGACGCTCGCGTTCTGAGCGAGGGCGGGCCGCCGCGTCACGCGCTCAGCACGGGCCGGCGCGCTTCACGCTTCGCATACGCGCCGGGCGTCACGCGGAATTTCGCCTGGAACAGCGCGATGAACGACGACGTCGAGTCGTAGCCCAGTTGCGCGGCCACCGCGCCGATCGGCTCGCCCGCCTCGAGCAGCGGCAGCGACGCCAGCAGCCGCACCGCCTGCCGCCATTCGGTGAACGACAGCCCCGTGTCCTGCCGGAACAGCCGCGACAGCGTCCGTCGCGTCGCACCGACCTGATGCCCCCATTCGTCGAGATTGCGCGTATCGCCCGGATACGCATGCAACGCACGCGCGATTTTCAGCAGACGCGGATCGCGCGGCAGCGGCACAGTCAGCGGCGCCGCCCGCATCCGTGCGATCCGGTCGGCGATCAGGCAGACGAGCGCGCCGTCCGGCCCCGTCTCGTCGTAGTTCACCGGCAATTCGGCCGTGGCGATCACCAGCTCGCGCAGCAGCGGCGTCATGCAGAGGATCGCGCAATCGTCATGCACGTCGTCACGCGCGATCGCCGCGTCGAGATACAGGCTGTGGAACGCGACACAATCGCGCGTCGACACCGCATGCGGCACGTGCGGCGGTATCCACATCGCATAGTGCGGCGGCAACAGTTGCCGGCCCGACGGCGTCGACACCTCGAGCACGCCGCTCGTCGCATACATCAGCTGCGCCCACGGATGACTGTGCGCGTCGACGCTCGCGTTGCCGGGAATCTCGAACGCACGCACATACAGCGGCCTCGGCAGGCGTGCCATCGGCGGCACCGCGTAAGGGTCACCCGATTGTCCCGCCAGCAACATAAGACGTCCTCCGAAGGTCATTGCACGAACGAGCGCGATGCTACCGTGGCGGCTCTTCTTTCACACGGCTTCAGCCCATGAGCGCTCATACCCGCACCACCCGCAAGACCGTCACCGCGATCCGTTCGACCAAGGGCGTCGGCAGCCTCGTCTCGCTGACCGCCTACTCCGCGCCGATGGCGAAACTCGTCGACGAAGTGGCCGACGTGATCATCGTCGGCGACTCCGTCGGCATGGTGTTGTACGGGATGCCCGATACGCTGCGTGTCACGCTCGACATGATGATTGCACACGGCGCGGCCGTCGTACGCGGCGCCGCGCAGGGATGCGTCGTCGTCGACCTGCCGTTCTCGACTTATCAGGAATCGCCGGCGCAAGCGTATCGCTCCGCCGCGCGCCTGCTCGCCGAAACCGGTGCGCAGGCCGTGAAGCTCGAAGGCGGCAGCGAGATGGCCGACACGATCCGCTTCCTGACCGAGCGCGGCATCCCGGTGATGGCGCACGTCGGCCTCATGCCGCAGCAGGCCAACGCGACGGGCGGCTTCCGCGCGCAGGGGATGGACCCGCGCTCGGCCGCGCAGGTGTTCGACGCCGCGTGCTCGGCCGAACGGGCCGGCGCGTTCAGCGTCGTCATCGAAGGCACCGCCGAAGCGCTCGCGCGCCACCTGACCGAAACGCTGACGATCCCGACGATCGGCATCGGCGCATCGCCGGCGTGCGACGGGCAGGTGCTCGTGACCGAGGACATGATCGGCGCTTTCGATGCGTACACGCCGCGCTTCGTGAAGCGTTACGCCGATGCGAACACCGTGATGCGCGACGCGATCCGCCAGTATGCGCACGACGTGCGGCAACACGTGTTTCCGGAGCCCGCGCATTGCTTCGGATATGGCAAGCCGCTGCAGCTGATCGAAGCGGCCGACGCGGCCGCGTAATCGAATCGCGAGCGCATCGCGCACGCCTCGCGAACCGTGCGATCGCTTCACGCGCGCTTGCGCATCGCATGCGTGACCCGCGCGTTCGCCTCGAATTTCGCGCGATGTGTCGAGAAGAACGTCCGCACGTTGCGGACGTTCGATGCGCCGGTGAACAGCCGGCGCGCGAATTCATCGTATTCGGCGACGTCGGCCAGATCGGCCACCACGACGAAATCGGGCCCCGGCGACACGCGGTAGCACTGCGTGACCGCCGGCTCCGCGCACACGTACGCTTCGAACGCGTCGTAGTCTTCCGCCGTCTGCCGGTCGAGACTGATCTCGATCAGCGCGGTGACGGCCGTGCCGATCGCCACCGGGTCGAGCACCGCGACCTGCCGGCGGATCACGCCCGCCTCCGTCAGCCGCCGCACGCGGCGCATGCAGGTGGGCGGCGACGACAGCGCGCGCTCGGCCAGTTGCAGGTTCGACACCGACGCGTCGTCCTGCAGGATCGCGAGAATGCGCAGGTCGAGATCGTCGAGGGTGATGCCGGCCATCGGCGGCTCCTTTCGGTCAGGGTGTGAAATTTAATTTCAACATGATAGACGATCAGCTATCCATTTCATTTGTTCGTATATTTTGAAATTTAATTCCATCCGACGCCCTCTACCATCGCTCTCACTGATCCAGACAGGACATTTACGGAGCGCGATATGTGTGGAATTGTCGGGGCGGTCGCCCAGCGGGACATCCTGCCGAACCTGGTCGACGGCCTGAAGCGGCTCGAATACCGCGGTTACGATTCATGCGGTGTGGTGGTCTACCGCGACCGGGCGCTGGCGCGCGCCCGCAGCGTCGACCGCGTCGCCAACCTGCAGCGCGAGATCGCCGAGCAGGCGCTGTCGGGCTACACCGGCATCGCGCACACGCGCTGGGCCACGCACGGCGCACCCGTCACGCTCAACGCGCATCCGCACTTTTCGCCGAGCGACGCGAACGCGCGCATCGCGCTGTCGCATAACGGGATCATCGAGAACTGCGATCAACTGCGCGCCGAACTGCAGGCGCAAGGCTACGTGTTCGCGAGCCAGACCGACAGCGAGGCGATCGCGCACCTGGTCGACCACCTGTATGACGGCGATCTGTTCGATGCGGTACGGCGCGCGGTCGCGCGACTGCGCGGCAGCTATGCGATCGCGGTGATGTGCCGCGACGAGCCGCACCGGATCGTCGGCGCGCGCGACGGGATGCCGCTCGTCGTCGGTGTCGGCGAGGGCGAGAATTTTCTGGCGTCCGACGCGATTGCGCTGTCGGGGATCACCGATCGGATCGCGTACCTCGAGAACGGCGACGTTGCCGATATCCAGCTGCATCGCTACTGGATCGTCGATGCGAACGGCCAGCGCGTCGAGCGCGCGGTGCAGCGGGTCGCCGCGCATAGCGGCGCGGCCGATCTCGGGTCGTATCGCTACTACATGCAGAAGGAGATCTTCGAGCAGCCGCAGGCGGTGGCCGATACGCTGCTCGATGTGTCTTCGATCATGCCGGAGCTGTTCGGCGATGGTGCGTGGCGAGTGTTCAACGACGTCGATTCGGTGTTGTTGCTCGCATGCGGCGGGAGTTATCACGCGGCGCTCACGGCGAAGTACTGGATCGAGAGCATCGCGAAGCTGCCGGCCAGCGTGGAAATTGCAAGCGAGTTTCGCTATCGCGACAGTGTGCCGAATCCGCGCACGCTCGTCGTCGCGGTGTCGCAAAGCGGCGAGACGGCCGACGTGCTCGGCGCCGTGCATGTCGCGAAGCAAAGCGGAATGATGCATACGCTCGCGATCTGCAACGTTGCGACGAGCGCGTTGATGCGGGAATGTGCGCTGCAGTTCGTCACGCGCGCGGGAGTCGAGATCGGGGTGGCTTCGACGAAGGCCTTTACGACGCAGCTCGTCGCGCTGTTCCTGCTCACGCTTTCGCTTGCGCAAGTGCGTGGACGGCTGAGCGACGACGCGGAGAAGGAACATCTGCGGGCGCTGCGGCATCTGCCCGATGCAATGTCGAAAGTGCTCGCGCTGGAACCGCAGATCATGGCGTGGTCGGAACTGCTCGCGAGGCGCGACAACATGCTGTTTCTCGGGCGCGGGATGCATTATCCGATCGCGCTCGAGGGCGCGCTGAAGATGAAGGAGATTTCTTATATTCATGCGGAGGCTTATCCGGCCGGGGAGCTGAAGCATGGGCCGCTGGCGCTCGTCAGTAACGAGATGCCGGTGATTGCGGTGGCGCCGAATGACATGCTGCTCGAGAAACTCAGGTCGAACATGCATGAGGTCAGTGCGCGAAACGGCCGGCTTTTTGTGTTCGCGGATGTGGACTGCGGGTTGGTGCCGGGGGATGGGATCGAAGTCATTCGGCTCAACGAATACTACGGGCCGCTTTCGCCGATTCTGCATACGGTGCCGATGCAACTGCTCGCGTATCACGCGGCGTTGGCGCGGGGGACGGATATCGATAAGCCGAGGAATCTGGCGAAGTCGGTGACGGTGGAGTGAGGGGAGACGACTAGGCGGGGGGGCGCGCTCAACTACAACCTCGTTTCGACAGAGCGCAAGCAACGCGCAAAGCAGGACACTCAATAATTGGTTTGCGCGCCCCGCCATCCGGTAATGCATACGCCGGAGGAGAATTCCCACGTCGTCGAACTCGACGGAAATCAACTGCGTTCCGGGAAGCCGATATGTTCGCCTTTTAGCCGGGCCAGTCATCGACGGGGATGAACTGCATGTGCTTCGTTCCGGCGACAACAGTATCCAGGAATGCCGGGAACCCATCTGCTACACAGTACAGGTTGCCACATTCGGCCACCTCTGCGATATCCGGCTTGGCGGTGTCGTCGGCATGCAGATTGGTTCTATCCCAATAAAGAACTTTTCGAGCGTCGCCGAACTTCGCAAGCGCATAGTAATTTCCACCCGGATCATCGCCGATCACAAAGAATTCACTCAGGAACCCGACCTCATCCCTGACGCGCTCATTCTGCTCAATCAGATCAAAATTATCATTACTTGCAGCGAGCCCGAACAACGACGAAAGAGAGATCACTCCATTATCGACGCCTGAGAAATCGAGATCGAGATAATCGGCGCCGCTGACGAACAAGCCGTTCCACTTCGCCAGAAAATTCGCATACGCGACCGGAATACCGAAACCAATCCGGGATTCCAGCTCAGCGAAAAACGGCGCCGCAGGCTTTACACCATACAGAACTGGCACATTTCCTCCTCAACACGACGGTCGATTTCACGATGGGGCAGCACCATACGCGATTGAAGCACCAACGGCCCTTGCAAGCAGTTTCTCATCCGATTCTCCCGCACCTCGGGAGGCGCGCCGGTTTGAACGACACCGAACCGGAACAGCAGGTCGGGTAGCGCTCGCTACAGCACTGACCGCTGCCACTTGTCCTTAAAATTGACAAATTCCTTTTTTCTCACCCTCCATTCGCCCGCGTCGTTCTTCATGGTGATTCGGAATATTGCCAGCATCCCGACCGTTTGACGAATGACGAAAACCACCTCTCCGCCGGTGGATTCCACGCCATCTTCAACGTCAGTTTCAGGATCGTAAGTCGGTGGATCCGAGCAACCCAAATCAATCAGACGACCTTGGTTTGCCTTATCCTGCAATGTCCACCTCTCGAAAATACCCGAAAGCGCCTTCCGAGCACAATCATCGACTTCCGATACGTCGAGCCCGCGCTCCAAGGCACTGCGCTTCTGCTTATAAAAATCCTTTTCCCAATGATTCATTTCCGACATGAATGATCTCAATGCCGTTCGCGCCCGCACAAAATCATCATCGGTCATCTTCAATCTCTCATGATTGAGAATATCGCCCACAACCAGCCAGGGAGCCGGCAGCAAATCCGTCGATATTTTACCGTGCAGGGTCGGCGGGCCTTTGAGTCGGTCGCATGCTTGCGGAATGGGAAGCGCGCAACGAGCAACAGGCGGTTCGACTTCGCTCCGCGCAAGTCTCTCGGAAATGTTCAGTGAATTGGCACTGGCCGCCGACGATCAAAGGAAGGCCGCGGGCAAAAATACCGCTGACGTTCAATGTACACGCGACGCAGAGCGCTTTCATTTGGCACCAACATCAGCCGAACGGCGACAACAATCAGGCATCGCCTGACGGCCACCCTCCGTTCAATTCCCGGACGCAGCCGAACCAGCACGAACGAAATGATGTTCCATCCTCGTGCGCAGCACGCCATCGAGGGCGGCAAGTCGATCGCGCAGTCGAACCGCTTGCCCTTCCGTCATTTCCCCGAGAACGATCTTCTGCTCGAGAACGTCGCCACAGCGGGCGATGGCCCACCGGTCGACCGTGGCGGTTTCGCCTTCGAGCACAGCAGCCGCTGTCGACACGATGCCCGGATTCAATCCCGAAACGAGAT
Organism: Burkholderia sp. LK4; assembly: GCF_001043615.1. Taxonomy (NCBI): domain Bacteria; kingdom Pseudomonadati; phylum Pseudomonadota; class Betaproteobacteria; order Burkholderiales; family Burkholderiaceae; genus Burkholderia; species Burkholderia sp. LK4. The sequence goes on along the minus strand of NZ_LDUL01000043.1, from coordinate 73,500 downwards.
GAACCGTATGCGTGAGCGTGAAACCGGGAAGGAGGTGCGACCAATCTTCACAGACGGTCTGGCGGGAAGCAGCGGTATCCTGGCGCATGATTGCTCCGGTTGAGTGGTTATCGAACCGGTGCCAGCCATGCTGCTCCCGTTTCGTTGCCGTAAATCGGCCGCATCGCCTCAAGGGCGTCCACCTTGCCCGGGAGGGCAGGTTGGCGTCGGATAACCCGACTCTGGATGCTTGGTTTCTCTCGTTCGACATTCCGAACGATGGTTCATTATACCGAAAAGCGGGTGTCGGGCAAGAAGTGTCGGGTGAGCAGTACTTCTGCCGGGTGGGGCCATCGATCCGGCCCTTGTGCCGGGCGCGCGCGTGGGCGTTCAAGCTCACGCACGGCCGGCAGATGCGGGCGACCCACGATGGCGACCCGGCCTGAAAAGTCGGGAACACCGCCTGAATGCGTCAGGAATCTTTACGCACTTGCCACACGTCGCCTGAACAACCCGCCTCTGCACCCACACCCCGCATGAAATCAGACAGCGCGCAGTTTCGATCCATTAGTTCCTGCCCCAGCCACTAGCCTCCCCGGTCACATGCAGGAAGTAACGTAATCCAAGCGCGCGCAATACCGCGGGAAGCGGGACGACTTGCTGCCCGATCAGTTGATTCACGTCGGGATTCAATTCCCTCAGAATGCCCGCCGCCCCATCCGGATGCGTAACCGGCCGCCCGATCCTGCACGCGACGAGATCGTCAAGCGTCGATTTCAGATTTCGTCCAGGCGCCACGTTGCACACAATTGGCAGATCCGCCACGTGGTCCCATGCCGCGTTGAATGCAATCTGAGGCGCCGGCGGAACTGTAGCGGGTGGTGTTACGTAGTCGCGCGCGGCATGATGATCTACACACGCACTTCCATGAGCATCAAATACCGGCGGAACGAACGGAGCGACCGGGCTGTTCAATGACAGGAAAATTTCCACGATCGACACATGAGGATTTGCGGCGACAACGCCAGCCTGCCTCGCAATTTGATCACTGAAATGCGAATGATAAGACGGAGAAGCGGCGACTCCGTATTCAACCGCGGTATGTGCAATATTCTTGTGGTTCTTCAACACATCCATATTCAGCCGAATACGTTTTGCCTCGAATAGCAATATCTTGAATTGCTTCGTGACGGCATCCTCCACGACAATCGCGCCGTCACATCCGAGCAACTGCTCATAACCGGGCAAAAGCGTTACAAAAGCCATACTCGCCTGACCACCCAGCATGCGCCAGTTGTTGCGCAACGTCGTTAGCCAGGTGGAAACATAGTCACGCTCGCTGACAATCATCCCGGCTATCGCGTCATTCCGTGTTGCCACGTCGGCCGCGTACGCCATACCAGGAAGAACTGAAAGAGGTAGAGCCATATTACTTCCCCGTTGATTCTATTTTTCTAAAAAGATCACATTGAAACCACAATAACTACGCCTCACCGCAAATCCGGATTCCCGGAAACATCCGACCGTTCAAGTCAGCTCGCTCACCGAGGCCACATGCTCAAGCAATGTACCTGTTCTTGATCCGAATATCCCGCTCCTTGAACGGCCCCGTATCGTGCTCATGCACATGCACCACCACCTGTTTCGGATCGAACAACCTCGACACCTCACGAAAATCCTGGTTCACGCGCTTCATGCCCTCGACCATCTCGCCATGCAGCGCCGCATCGTCGAGCGGCATCGGCGCACTGCCCAACGCCCGTTCGAGATGGAGGTGCAGGAAACTCGTCAACTGCGCATCCTCGGTCGTCGCGAGCTGGAACGTGCTGATCGCGTCATGAAGCACCGGCGAAGCGGACAGAACCTGCTCGATGTCGGACGGGAACACTTTCGCGCCATAGAACGGCACGCTCGAATCGTTGCGGCCGTACACGAACAGGAACGGGAAATGGCTGGTCCGCGAGGCAAAATCCTGCAGGCGCATGCCATGTGCCGACAGACGCCTGTTCAGCTCGCGGAATCGATACGTCCCACCCGAATCGCGAATGTTGTACCGGATCTTCGGCGCGGCGCCCGACTGCCTTCCGATAGTCACCAGCAGTTCGCCATCGTCATTCGTTTCGATCACGTAATCGAGCGCGTTGTACTGGAAGATCATCGGCGGCGTATCGCGGCCGAACAGTTCGCGGCACAGCTCGGGCCGCGTGAGCAACGCACGCCGCAGGCCGATCGTCGTCGGCGTCTCGACGCCGATGTTGATTTCGAGGTCCGACGCGCCATACGACGAGATCACCGTGCTCGCCTTGCGCAGCAGATGGTCGCGCAACGCTTCCGACAACCCTTCCCCGCCGACGATGAAATCGATGTGGTACGCGCTCAGGTCGAGATCGCATTCGTCGACCACCGAGCGGATGAACGGCGGGTAGCCGAATATCAGGTACTGGTATTTCGGCCCGAACAGCTTCAGCGTGTTGATCAGCTTGGCCTTGTCGGGGCCGATCGACTTCATGATGCCGACGTCGACGAGCGACATCGACACGTTCATGCCGGTCGCCCACGGCCCGAGCGCAAAGCAGTTCAGCAGCATCTTGCCGGAGTCGCGGAACACCAGCTGATAGTTCAGTTGCAGGATGCGCTTGACGTCGCTGCGTTCGGCCGCGCTGCGCACCCAGTTGTTCGGCTGCCCCGTCGACCCCGACGATTCGTCGATGACGACACCCGACTTCGGAATGGCGCCACCGTAGCAGCGCTGCTCGATCGAGTAGCGCTTGATGTAATTCTCCTTGGTCATGGCGGGCAGGTCCGACAGCCGCCATGTGCCGCCGGCCTTGTAGCCTTCGGCCTTCAGGAACTCGATGTAGGCCGGGCACGACGTGCTCGCCTTGAGGAACGCGACGCGGGCGCGCATGCGGCCGACATAAGCCAGATAGGGCTGAAAAATCGGCGCGTTGAGGAACACATAGAGACGTCCGTCGACGCTGATCACGCGGCGAAGGAACCAGAGCGTCCAGAGAACGGCTTCGAGAAAAAGGCGAATGAGCGTGTTCATGCGGATCTCGGCGAGTGAGACGGAACCGGCGCATCGACGAGGATGTCGGCAAGCGCCCTGCGTTGGCTTTGCGGCGGCGTACGCGAGTAGCCGACCTTGAACACGAGCCATGCGCGGTCGACTCCGGCATGCCCGCTGAACCACGCGGCGGCGTCGGGGTTCGTGACCAGGTTGCCGTACGGATGCAGGTACAGGCCGAGGCTCGTCAGCGCCAGCCAGAAGCGCAGCAGGAAGCGGCCCGACTCGATCGCCTTCTCCGGATTGAAGAAATCGCCGCTCAACACGCCGATCGCCGGCACATGGCCGAGCTGCGACCGGTACCGGCGCTTGAAATAGAAGCGTGTCGGCTTGAACGTCAGGATCTTCGACAGGCGCGCGGACATCCAGAACTCGGCGCGCGACAGGTTCATGCAGCGCCAGTCGAGACCGTCGCGATGTCGGGCAGTCGAGCGTTCCGTGAACCGAAACCAGGCCGTGATTTCGTCGTGGTAATCCGCGACGTTCATGTCATGAAACACGGCGTCGATGTTCGCCGCGATGATCGGCTCGATCCGTTCCGCACCCGACAGGTGCGTATATCGATGCCCCCATTCGTCGGCCAGCGCCGCCAGTTGCGTGACGGCGGCATCCGGCACCGGTGTCGGGTCCATCGAAATGCGCGACGTGCGGCGGGCCAGCATCAGCGCAGACGGATCGTCGCGCGACGCATCCGCGTGGGTGTTGGCGACGAGCCGCAACGCAGCGAACGGAATCAGCCCCGGCGGCGTCGGCCGGGACAGGATGGCCGCGAACTCCCGCACCGGGCGATGCAGTTGCCATTCGACGCGCAAGCCATGCGGTGCCGCGAGCAGATCGATCGCGTCGATGAACATGCCCATCGCGGACAGCAGGAACGCGCCGGTCGTGTCTTCTTTCGGCAGCGTGCGCGCGCCGTCGACGAACAGCTCGGCGCAATCGTCCGAGATCAGTTGCACCCGCCATGGCTGAACATTGTGCGGCGACGGTGCGTGTCGAGCCACGGACAGGATCGTGTGCCAGACAGTAAAGGTTTCCGTGGGAATCCCCGGCATATCTCGTGGCTTCCTTGTTGTTGTGCGGCTGATTGCCGTTGTGGCGCGAGAACCGGCCCCTCTCAAGACCGGGTGAAGCTGTGCGCATCTTACATGAGGGCCGAGGCAGCCTCATGGATGCACGGGCGGCAGATCGGCGGCGACGCAACTGTCCGCGCCCCGCAGCATCGTCCGCCGTCACATGCGGAGCCTCGTGGCCGGTCGAAGCTCCGCTCGAGAAACCCGCTACTTCGACAAATGCAGCTTCTTCGACACGACGATGCCGCTCGACTGACTCACCAGCGAGATGTCACGGATATCCATGTGCAACGTGGAGATCCTCGTCGTGATGTCGGTCGGCTCGTCGATACTCGGATCGGCATGCTCGGTTTGTTCCGTCAGGTAAGGCCGAACCAGCCGCCCGGAGAAAACGAGTGCGAATTCGTCACCCGCTCGTGCGTGCTCGACGGGCGATAGCCGCATGCGGCTACGAATCGCGGTCTTTTTGCCTTGGCCGGAATCGAGTTCGATGATGTCGACGTGCTGGATGTACCCTTTCGCCTTCGCTTCGGGCGCAATCACGAGCCCGCGCCCTCGCGGCCCCGTCGTGACTTTTCCGAGCAGGATGCCCGCGCGGTCGTTGCGCTCTGCGTCGAACAGGTCGACGTCCAGCGTCAACAGGTGCCGGCGTGACGAGTACCTCAGCCCGTACCGCACCGGCACCACGAACGTCACGTCACGATCCAGATCGACGGACGCCAGGTCGGGATTCGGGCCATGCCGGTCGACCGCGCTGGAGACCAGGCCGCGAACCCGGTCGGGCAACGAAGGTGAGTGGGTATTGACGTGCAGCTTCTTCAGCGCATCCCGGATTGCAACCGGGTCGTCGCCGGTTATCGGTCGTGCCGGCGGCGTGTCTGAATGGACAGCCGACGCGATGCGCGCCGTGCCGTCCGCAGCCTCCGCCACTGCATGCGCCGCGACCGGCGCGAGCATCATCGTCAGGGCGACGACGCACGCGAAGTTCGAGCGACCCAATGTGGATTTCCGGTAAAACACGACGAACTCCCGAGTTTCTTGCAGATCGATCAACGACGTGCACTATAGGGTGGAATGATCGGCAACGCACCCGCCGTTCGACATTCACGGACGGGCGGCGCGCCCATCATAGGTTCGTCGTCGGTCCCGCGGCAGGTCAACGGACACACTACCGTGTTGCCTGGGCGACAACAACTGGCGGAAAACGCGCAGCGCCCCGTCAGGAATCCGCACACTCATCCCCGCCCGTCCTCGCGCCGATACTCCGCCGGCGCCTTCCCCACCAGCTTCCGGAAGTCGCGCGTGAAGTGCGCCTGATCGAAATACCCCAACGCCTGGGCCAGCTCCGCGAGATCGACCGCCTCGCCGCCCGCGAGCTTGTCCGCGGCTTCGTGCAGGCGATAACGACGGATCACCCATTTGGGCGTCACCCCGACATGGCTGGAAAAGAGCTGCTGCAACGTGCGTTCGCTCAACCCCGCGCGCTCGGCCAGGTCGCGCACCTGCGTGAGCCCGATGTCCTGCTGCAGCATCTGCAAGATGCGATGAATGCGCTCGACCTGCGGATCGGCCGGCGGCAGCACCCGCATCAGCAGCGCCTCGGCCGCAGCCACCATCCCGGCGTCATCCCCGGCACCGAGCACGGCCGCTTCCGCTTCAGCATCGCCGCAGTCGAGCAGCGTCGACACCGGTAGCACCTTGTCGGTCGTCAAATGCACCGGCTTGCCGAAAAACGCCCGGAACGCGCCCGGCCGGAACCGCATGCCGATCACCCTGCCGGCGCCCGCGAGCGTCGTCTCGAACGCCCCCGACACCACACCGAAGATCCCCGTCTGCCGCCGGTCGAACACCACATTCACGCACGGATACGGCAGTGTGCGCTGCACGTAAGGCGGCTGGCCGCGCAGATCCCATTCGACGATCCAGTGGTGATCCAGCACGCCGGCCAGTTCGGCTCGCGGGTAATAGCGATTGAGACGGAAGCGCTGATTGATCGCCTTCGGGCCGACCACGCCCTTGGGCGTGTCGGTCACGTTACGCAGGTCGGCCATGGTCGGGGAACCGGTGAGGTGAAGGCGCAATGATGCACCGCCACAGCGGGTTTTTCCAAGACGAGGGGGCGCAACCGTCCTACATTCGAATCCCTGCCGACGAACGCACCACCGGAGCCCGCCATGCCGCAAGACCGTCACCTGATCCTGTTCCACTCTCCGCGCAGCCGCTCGGCCGGCGTGCGGATGCTGCTCGAGGAACTGGGCGCCGCCCATGAATTACACGCGTTCGATCTCTCCACCGGAAAACACCGCGACGCCGAATACCTGCGCATCAATCCGCTGGGCAAGGTTCCCGCGCTGCGTCACGGCGACGTGATCGTCACCGAGCAGGCGGCCGTCTACATGTACGCGGCCGAACTGTATCCGGAAGCCGGCCTGTCGCCGGCGCCGGGCGATTCGCTGCGCGGCCCCTATCTGCGCTGGATGACGTTCTATGGTTCGTGTTTCGAGCCGGCCGTCGTCGACCGATCGATGAATCGTCCGCCCGCGGCCTACTCGACGTCGCCCTACGGCGACTTCGATACCGTCGTCGACACAATCGATGCGCAACTGGCGAAGGGGCCTTACCTGCTGGGCGAGCGCTTTACCGCCGTCGACGTGCTATGGGGCTCGGCGCTGAACTGGACCACGATGTTCAAGCTGGTGCCCGAGACGCCGCGCATTCGCGCCTACATCGACCGCGTGCTAACACGCCCGGCCATCCAGCGCGCGCAGGCGGCAGATGCCGCGCTGGCGGCGGAACAGGACAAGGCCAAAGAGGCGGCCGCAGCGGCGGGGTAATCCATTGGCGGGCCGACCTTGGCACCGTCAAAACACCGTATGCAGCCCCACCCTCGCCACCGTCTGGTTCGCCGAACCTGAAGCCCCGTTCGGATCGAGCACGCCATTGACCTGTGCATTCGCGCCGCTGTTCGCGCGTTGGTAGTCGGCCGACACATAAATCATCGTCCGTTTCGAAAACAGGTACTGAAGCGCCACACTGACCTGATGCGCGTGGTTGTCGTTCACCGCTTCGTTGCCCTTCATGTACATGTACTTCGCGCCCAGCACGACATCGGGCCTGATGTGCCACAGCCCGCCGGTCTCCGCCATCCACACGCCGGCATCGTTGAACGCGTTGTGCACGGTCGTCACCAGCGCACTCGCGGTCACGGCGCCGAAGTCGTAATGCATCCCGACACCCCAGTTGCGCACGCTGGTGGACGGCACGCCAGGCGCGGGACCGTACTTCTCGTTCGTGTAGGCCGCACCGACCCCGAACGCCCCCATCTCGTAGTTCACCCCGGCGCTGACCGCATTGTCCGCGCCGACCGAGCCGGCCACCCCGCCGAACGCGTACATCACGCCGCCGGAAAAACCCGCGACCGTCGGCGAACTGAATTTGACGGAATTTGCGATCGGCTTGCTGCCAGCCGTCCGATCCCAATCGAACGCACCGGTCGGATTGCCCGGCAGCGCCAGACGCTGGAACGGGCCGTTGCGAAAGCCGTACAGCCCCGAGATGTCCCGCGCGATCGCATTGCCCTTCGAAAAGAGCGAATCCACCATGAAGTCGTACTGGTTGCCCAGCGTGATGCTGCCGAACCGGTTGCTTTCGAGGCCCACATACGCGTTGCGTCCGAAAATCCCCGTCCCGACGATGCTGCCGTTCGCCATCGAGAACTGGTTCACGAGCGCGAACGTCGCGCGATACCCACCTCCGAGGTCTTCAGTTCCGCGAAAGCCGAAGAGATTGGGCGCGAATATGCCGTCGTCGAACTTGACGTTCTTTCCGCCGCCCTCGTTACTGACATAAGAAATGCCCGCGTCGATCAGACCGAACATCGTCACGCTGCTCTGCGCCGATGCACCGTGCGCCACGGCAAGCATCATCACTGCTCCAAACCTGAGTTTCATGTCGTCTCCGTCTTTTTTATGAAAATGCGGGGCCGCCACCCGCTACGTGGCGGGTGCTCGCCCGGTGCTTCAAAGGAACTTGCGCTCATTCAGGCGGAATCGAACAGCGCCTGAACCATGATTAGTTTTACTGATTGATCAACTCGATGACCACCACATCAATCGGCCCCACCCGTGCTCATCGAAACGCGTGAATCAGGCGCCCCGATGGATGATCCACGCGGTGGAATCCACCTCGACCGTCACGGCCTCCAGCGCCGAACCCGAGCAAGGCCCGTCGATACATACGCCATCGTCGAACCGGAACAGCGCGCTGTGATGGGCGCACATCAACACCTGCGACCGGTAACAGGAAACGCTACCCGGGACGAAATCGAGCGGCACCGAGAAGTGCGGGCAGCGATTCACATACGCCCACACCTGCCCGCCGCGTCTCACGACGATCACGGGGCGTCCGATGCAGGCCTCGTCGACGACCCGCGCGCCGCCGTCGGGCACATCGGAGAAACGGCAGAGTTGTCGGGCTTCCATGTCTCACACCCGCTGCTCGGGATTGCCGAGGCTCCAGTCCCACGGCCGCACTTCGACGTGCGAAAACAGCCCTTCCTTCACGTACGGATCGTTGCCGACGAACTGCATCACCGCGTGAATGTCGTCCGCCTCCACGACGAGCAGCGTGCCGTTCATCGCGTCGCCGTGCGGGTCCAGCGTCGGCCCGCCGAGCCGCACGACCACGCCGTGCTGGTCGGCCGAGCGCAGGTAGGTTCGATGAATCGGCCGCATGCGGTCGCGCACGTCGCGCATGCCCGGCTGGTCCGTCGCAAACACCGCAAAAAATCGCGCCATGTCGATCAACTCCGGTCGAGGACGAACGCGCGAATAGGCCATACGACGCACCGCACGCGCAAGCGCGCGCCTCGCGTGCCGTCGAAGCCGGCGGCGACCTGCCCGGTCAACCCGGCATCGCCGTCATGGTGGTCATCGCTCATGTCTGTCTCCATTGACGCGAGAGCCGCTCACCGCGGCGCGCGTCCTTCCCATGCATCCTGAAGCAGCGCGCGAATCGCCGCGCGTTCAATCGGCCGCGGGTTCGCATACGGATTGCGACAGGCGAGGTCGGCCGCTTCGTCGAGACCGCTCTCCGGCATCCCGAGATCGGCGAGCGCCGGTGCGATGCCGAGCCGCGCGTTCAGCGCGAACAGCAGCGGGCCGGCTTCGGCTGCGTCGTTCCCGCCCAGGGCGCGCGACACGCGGCGCAGCGCATCGGGCGCGGCGGCATGGTTGTAGTGCGCGGTATGCGGCAGCATCGCCGCATGCGTCTGCGCGTGCGGCAGGTTGAAGGTGCCGCCGAGCGTGTGACACAGCTTGTGGTGCAGCGCCATGCCGACCGCGCCCAGGCAGGTTCCGGCGAGCCACGCGCCGTACAACGCGCGGCTGCGCATCGCGCGATGTTCAGGATCGCACACGATCACGGGCAACGCTTCACCGAGCGCGCGGATCGACTCTTCCGCCATCAGGCTGATCACCGGGTTCGCGTCTTCCGCATAGAGCGCCTCGACGGCGTGCGCCATCGCATTGATGCCCGATGCCGCGGAAATGTCCGGTGGCAGCGACACCGTCAGCGACGGGTCGTAGATCACCGTACGCGGCAGCACGCGTGCGTCGCGCCCGGTACGCTTCAGTCGGCCCTCCGTGAGCCCGAAGATCGGCGTCATTTCCGAGCCGGCGTACGTCGTCGGCACGGCGAGGATCGGCAACACCGACTCGAGCGCAATGGCCTTGCCGAGCCCGATCGTCGAGCCGCCGCCGATCGCGACGCAGCAATCCGCGTCCAGCTCGGCGGCCATCTCGCGGGCGGCATGCGCGACCTCGACCGGCACGTGCATGACCGCCTGCGCACAGATGCCGGCCGCACGCTCGCCCAGGATCGCCTCCACGCGCTCGGCGAGCGGCCGCTGCTCGGGCGTGGACAAGACAAGCGCGCGGCGCGCGCCGAGCGTCGACAGCTCGTCCGGCAGCCTCGCGAGTGCGCCCCATTCGAACACCACGCGGGAAGGCGTGCCCTGATAGACGAAGCGATCCATGGAAAACCTCAGCGCTTGAAGTGCGGCGGCACGTTGCCGTCGACGTTGACCCACACCGATCGCGCTTCCGTGTAGTCGTGCATGGCCTCGAAGCCCATCTCGCGGCCATAACCCGACTTGCCGACGCCGCCGAACGGGCTGCCCGGATTGACGCGCTTGTAGCAGTTGATCCAGCACATGCCTGCGTTGATCCGCGATGCCATCCGGTGCGCGCGCGAGAGGTCCTTCGTCCAGAGGCCGCTGCCCAGCCCGTATTCCGTCGCGTTGGCGATGGCCAGCGCTTCGTCGTCGCTGCCGAAGCGCAGTACCGTGACGAACGGGCCGAACACTTCCTCCTGCGCGACGCGATCGGCCGCGCTCCTCGCTTCGATGACCGTCGGGCGCACGTAGTAGCCGCCGGCGAGCGCCGGGTCCTGCGGCCCGCTGCCGCCGGTGAGCACGCGGCCGCCCTGCTCGCGCGCGACGTCGACGTACGACAGCACGCGATCGAGGTGTTGCTTCGAGGTCAACGGTCCCATCTCGGTATCGGCGTCGAGCGGGTTGCCGATGCGGATCGACGACGCGAGCGCGACGAATCGCTCGAGGAATTCATCCGCGATGCGTTCGTGCAGCACGAGACGCGAACCCGCGATGCACGCCTGCCCCTGGTTGTGGAAGATCGCCCATGCGGCGCCGTTGATGGCCGCGTCGAGGTCGGCATCGTCGAAGACGAGGTTGGCGCCCTTGCCGCCCAGTTCGAGCTGCACGCGCTTCAGGTTGCCCTGCGACGCTTCGACGATCCGGCGGCCGGTGGCCGTCGATCCCGTGAACGCGATCTTGCCGACCCCCGGATGTTCGGCGAGGCGCTGGCCGGCCGTATGCCCGTAGCCGGGGACGATATTGACGACACCGGCGGGGAACCCGACCTCGGCCATCAGCTCGACGATGCGCAACGTCGACAGCGGCGTGATCTCCGACGGCTTGAGCACGACGGTGTTGCCGGCGGCAAGTGCCGGGCCCATCTTCCAGCTCGTGAACATCAGCGGAAAATTCCACGGCACGATCTGGCCGACCACGCCGATCGGCGCGCGCTGCACGTAGTTCAGGAAGCCGGTTTCGACCGGAATCACCGAGCCTTGCAGCTTGTCGGCCATGCCGCCGAAGTAGCGGAAGCAGGCCGCCGTGCGCGGCACGTCGAGCGCACGCGAATCGCGGATCGGGTGGCCGGTGTCCAGCGATTCGAGCTGAGCCAGCTCCTCCGCGTTGGCCTCGATGGCGTCGGCGAGGCGCAGCAGCAACCGGCCGCGTTCGGCGGCCGGCAGGGCCGACCATTTGGGAAACGCGCGCGTGGCGGCTTCGACGGCGAGATCGACATCCGCCGCGTCGGCTGCCGCGATCTTCGTGATGACGGAGCCGTCGTGCGGGTTCAGCACGTCGATCGTGCCGCGGTCGACGGCGTCAACGAAGCGCCCGTCGATGAAGAGTTGGGTTTGCATGAATCGTCCTCGGTATAAGGCTGAAGCGGAAGCGGCAGCGCGGCTCAGAACGCGATCGGATACGGTGCGAGCTCGCCGCTCTCGTAGCGCTGCGGCAGGTTCGGCGTCGCGTTTTCCCAGACGAGCAACATCGAGCGCTTCGTGGAATAACCCTGATGCCGGATGTCGGCGGGCATCGCGCAGATATCGCCGGCGCGCATCGTGACGCGTGCGCGCGGCGCACCGGTGTTCTTGTCGCCGATGTCCCACACGATTTCGTCGGACAGTTGCAGGAACCATTCGACGCGGTCGTTGCCATGAAACACCGGCAGGATGAATTCCTCGGTGGTCGGGCAGAACAGGCTGCGCCCGCACACCGACGTGACCGACGGATTCCACGTGACGTCCGAACGCGACAGGTACTTGAACAGGTTGAACGCGTGCAGTTCGCCTTCGAAGCCCGGCTCGGCATGCACTTCCGGTTCGTCCTGCGCGACGTCGAGGAACGCGCGGTTGACCGGCAGCTCGTCGCGCAGCGGCGAGTCGCCTTCGAGGCCCGGCATGCGGCGCGTCGCGATGCGCGTGCGCTCGATCGCCGAGCCGTTTTCGCCGTGCTTGCGCCCGAACGCCGTGCCCGTTTCCTCCGGCGCCGCGAACGGATCGAAGCCTTCGTTGGTCCAGTCGTGCAGCATCGCCTTGAAGGTCGCCATGATCGTGGGCGTTTCGAAGGTCTCGGTGTAGTCGACCCCGGCGTCCTTCAGGATGCCGTTGAAGGTGCCCGCATACATGTCCACCTTGCCGTAGTGATTGCGCGTGCCGAACACGTGATCGAAATTCACCCAGCCGTAGAAGAAGCCCCACGCCACGTCGCGCATCATCGCACGCAGGAACGCGTCCGCCGGCATCGCATGCGTGCGTGTCTGGCCTTTCGCGGGCCAGCTGATCTTCACGAAATATTCGTCGCGCTGGAATTCGAACGCGCCGAGCTGGAAGCGGCGGTAGCCGGTGACGGCATCGGCTTCGGTAGATCGCACCAGATCGGCGGCAAAGCCCGTGGAAGAGTCGAGGGTGTCGAGGGTGGCCATAACGTGTCTCCTGGGATAGTCGAATGAGGTCGGACGATTCAGTGCAGGCAGATGTCGGCCCACTTCTCCACGGACAGCTCGCCCAGGACGGTCTGCACGAGCGCGACGCCCGGCCGGCTCGCGGTGAAGCGGTATGCACAACCGGCCGGCAGCAGCGCCTGATGGCCCTTGCGCAGCACGACATACCCCATCTTGCGGCCGGCCGGCTGGGCGCCGGCGCTCGCGGTGCCGCGCCCCGGTTTCGGCGGCGAATCGAGCTTGATGAAGTCGATCCGGACTTCGCCGTCCATCTGGATCACGAACTCGTCGTGCGAGCACGCGAACCACGGCGACTGGCCGTCGGTCCGCAGCACTTCGATCACGTATTCGAGGTTCTTGCCGGCGACGACCTTTTCATACGGCGCCGATTTCGATGCGACCTCGAACACGTTCGAGAACGCGTAGTGCCGGGCGCTGCCGCTGGTGATTTCGATCTCGCCCTTCCGGTAATGGTCGAGCGAGCCAAAGACGGTGTGGAATGCCGTGTCGGTCATTGCTGTCTCCTGAGTTGAACTGCTTGTTGGATTCAACTCTAGGGGCAACGCACAGCAGCAACAAGGCAACGGACGGCGATTACGGCATTTGCGTTTCGCGAATAATCCGCACGGCTCAACGCACCCAGCCGCGCTCCATGAGGGGACGATCCCACGGGGATTCGTCGCCGATATATTCCGCGAGGAATTCGACCAGCGCCTTCACCTTCAGCGCCTGTCGCTGCGTTGCGGGATAAACGGCGGCAAAGTTCAGCGGCGCGAGCTGATAGTCGGTCAGGATCGGTACCAGGCGGCCCGCGACGAGCGCATCGCTCGCCACCAGAGTGGGCAGGCACACGACGCCACCGCCGGTCAGCGCGTATTCGCGCAACAGGTGGACGGAGTTCGAGCGAATCATGCCCGGCAGCTCCATTTCGACGACCTCGTCGCCGCGCGTCATCGTCCAGCGGTTGCGCGACGGATAACCCGAATACAGCGCGGTCGTGTGCTGCAGCAGGTCGCGCGGATGTTGTGGTGCACCATGCGCGTCGAGGTAAGCGGGCGACGCGCAAAAGAGGCGCCTGACGGTGAACAGGCGCCGTTCGATCAGCGACTCGGAGATCGGCGGAAAGATCTGGAACGCGATGTCGAACCCTTCTTCGACGGGGTCCACCACACGGTCGTTGACGATGACGTCGATCTGGATGCCCGGGTAGCGCCGGTTGAATTCCATCAGCGGCGCGCCGAAGTGATCGAGCGCGAAACCGGGCAGCATCTGGATGCGCAGCCGCCCGGTGGGCGTGGCGCGCAGCTCGCGCATCTGGTCCGTCAGCTCGTTGACGCGCCCCACGACCTCCGCGCACTCGCGATAAAACGCCTCGCCCACTTCCGACAGGCGCACGTGGCGGGTGCTGCGATGAAACAACGGCGCGTTGACGAACTTCTCGAGCTGCTGGATGCGGTTCGTCACGACCGAGCTGGTCACGCCGAGCTGCCGCGCCGCCTCGGCGAAGCTGCTCGCCTCCGCCACCCTGACGAATGCCTCGATGCTCAGAAACCGGTCCATGTCGCGCCCTTTTTCGACAGCGAAACCGGCAGTCTACCCGTGCGGATATCGGGTTGTGTCATGCGGGAGGCGTCACTGTGTCACCCAATCGATGTCAATCGCCGGCGGCGGCACCCGCCGCTCGCCGCATGCCCTGCCTTGTTCGCGCGGGCCTTACCGCGACTGCTCGCCGGCCGCCAGTTCCGGCTGCACGGCCACGCGGCGCTGCAGCACGGCCGGCGCGGTTTCCTTCAGCAGCAGGCTGACCAGGATGCCCAGCACGACCGCACACATCGGCAGCCACAGAATGTTCTGGATGCCAAAGTGTGCGGCGACGTAGCCGCCCAGCGCCGGCGCGATGCCGCCGCCGAAGATCTCGCCGACTCCCACCACCACGCCGATCGACGTCGACACGAGCCCGACGGGCGCGGCCTCCGTCGCCACCGGGCCGGACAGCAGCGACACCAGGCCGAGCGTGAAGAACGACGCGACGAACAGCACCTCGAACAATGCGAGCGGCTCCGGGCCGAGGCCGCGGAACAGATAGAGCATCACGGCCGTTCCCGCGAAGCCGACGATGCTCGCGAGACGGCGGCCGACCAGGTCGGACAGGCCCGGCAGCCCGAACTGCCCGAGAAAGCCGCCGAAGCCGATCGCCGACACGACGAGGCCCATCTTCTGCGTGCCGAGCGCCAGGTAGTCGGTCAGGTACAGCGGCAGCAGCGCACCGAGCACGAATACGCCCGTCATCGCGCAGCACAGTGCGGCCATCGCCACGAGGATGTTGCGGCTCCTGAGCACATGGCCGAGCGATGCCGGCGCATGTTCCGATGCGACTTCCTTCGCGACTTTCGGCTCGCGGATCACGAAGAACATGATCGCGCCGAGGATCAGGCCGGGAACCGCCACGAGCGCAAACACCCAACGCCACGACACGAAACCGAGCAGCTGCGTCGCGATGATCGGCGACAGCGCGAGCCCGAACAGTGCGAAGCCGCTTTGCTGCAGGCCGAGGTTCAGCCCGCGCCGCCGCGGATGCGACGCGTCGGCGGTCGCGGCAAAGCTCGTCGGGCAGAACGAGCCCTCCGCGACACCCATCAGGCCGCGAATCGCCATCAGCCCGAGCAGCCCGCCCGCGAGCCCAGAGAAACCCGACAGCAGCGAGAAGGCGATGATGGCCGGAATCAGCACCTTCCTGCGGCCGACCTTGTCGGAGATGCCGCCCATCAGCGCCGCGAAGATGCCCCACGACAGGCCGAGCACGCCGATGCAGTTGCCGACGTCCTGCGCGTTCAGGTTGAGGTCCTTCATGATCGAAGGGAACAGCGGTGCGATCAGCCAGCGGTCGAGGCCGACCAGCCCGAAGCCGAGCGCCAGAAGCGTGACCGCCTTCCACTCATAGGAGGTATCCCACTCGTTTGCTTTCATTTCCGTCTCCGTGGACACAGGTTCGCCTGCGCGCGACGGAGCGCCTGCGCATCAGCCAGGTCCGATGGTTTTTGTGTGCGATGTGAATCGCCGGGAAGCGCCGGCTTCCGCTCCGGTTCGACGTATCGAATCCGGCGAGCCGACGGCACAACGATAGGTGCAACGCCTGGGATCGGGTATCGAACGGGCGGCGAACGCGCCATTCGCGATATGCAAATAATCGGCGGCGGTGGGCGGAAATGACGGTGGGAAGGCGCGGAAGGAACGGCCGTGGGGGTGACGTGACGCGCGATTGTGCGTCACGGGGGAAATCCCTCATGGACATCCGGGTGACCGGGGGCTGGTTCGCTCACGCACGGCATGCACCCGATCCGGCGAGGCCGGACGAAACGTGCGGGCAACACATTTCGTATGACAAAAGATGCGTTTCGATCTTCTCGCTTACGCAGTTGCGCCATGACGAGCTGTGAAGGAACCCGCCTTCCACACTATCAAACCGAAAACGGCAAAACTGCTGTCAAGCAGACAGCGCATACCGGATGCACGAGCACGATCCTGCACACATCGATTTTTATATTTCAAATCCGCCTTATCCATACTCGAATTAAGACAAATCCAATTTCCAGTTAAAAACATCCAATCCGGTTCGGCATAGTTGCCCGCAACCTTCGCCTCCGAACCGTCCAGAAAGGGATAGCGACAAATACCACCCCTGACGAACCGATATAAGACTTTTCCAATTAAAACAAATGATCCAACCAAGCAATAAAAATGTCGAACACCGTTTCAGAGCGAATTGATTTTCATCTCAAAATACCAATAAACCTTTAAAAGCCCCATTGTTTGATATTCTGCGCAGCGAAATCACGATCACCGCTTCTTTACCGCACCGAGAATTCGACTCAAAAAAGATCAAGCCAGAAAAGCAACGAGATTGCCGTTATGTCGATAGCAACAGCATTACGAAACTTTGCGTCCGGCCTGGTCGACTGGAACAACCGGCCCGTCGCCTTGCACTTCGGGCAGGCGCAACACGCGATCGGCCATCTGCTGGCGCTTCATCACGCCGATATTCGCGAAGGACTGATGTCGGGAATCGACGGGCAGCTGACCTGCATCTCCACCCACGCTCATCTGGCGCCCACGCTGTTTCTCGGCCTGCCGGTGTCGGTCCGGCTGACGACCGACCGGGGCGACGTGCGGGCGATCAATGCGATCGTGCACGACGTGCAGGCCGGCCAATCCGACGGCGAGTTGACCGTGTACCAGTTGCGCATCTGCGATGCGCTGTCGTTGATGGACCGCCGCATCAATTCCCGCGTCTTCCGGTCGCGAAACGTCATCGACATCCTCGGCACGCTGCTGAACGAATGGCGGCAACGCAGCCCCGCGCTCGCGCGCGCGTTCGATTTCGACCTGTCGGGATTGCGAGCCGAACGTTATCCGGCGCGCGAACTGACGCGGCAGGTCAACGAGTCGGACGCCCGTTTCGTGCGCCGGCTGTTGCGACGCGAAGGCATCACCGTTTTTGCCAAGGCGTGGGCGGTCGACAACGCGCGTGGCTCCACCGACGAGCGGCCGATCCACACGCTCGTATTCTGCGACGACCCGCTGCGATTGCCGGAATCGCCTGCCGGTACCGTACGCCTGCATCCGCGCGATTCGGGAACCGCACAACGCGATACGGTGACGTTGTTTGCGCATCGTCAGCGCCTGTCCCCCGGCAAAGCCGGCCGTCCGTCGTGGGACTACAAGAAGGCGCGCATGGACGATTCCGCGATCGCGACGAGCATCGATCAGGGCGACGCCGGCAATGACCTGGCCCGGCTGCTGACCGATGTCGCGATCGACATTCCGCACGTCGGCGATTCCTGGAACGATCACGACCGCATCACGCACGACCGGATACTCGCCCACCAGTTCGCGGCGGAGCGCTACGACGGTATCGGCCACGTTCGCGACATGCCGGTCGGTTGCTGGTTCACGCTGACGGGCGACCCCGAACTCGACATGAAGCCGGCCGAGCAGCGGCAGTTCGTCGTGACGTCGGTACGGCACGATGTCCGGAACAACCTTCCCAAAGACCTGACGAGCCGCGTGACCATGCTGTACGCGGCCAGCCGGAACCTCGCGCAAGCCGACCCAACCACGCCGGGCGATGCGCCGGAACAGTCCGACACTCGCTATGAGAACCATTTCACGTGCGTGCGTCGCGGCGTGCCGCTCACGCCGTCCTACGATCCGAGAATCGACCTCCCACCGGCTCACCTGCTGACCGGCACGATCGTCGGCACGCAGGGTAAGGAAGTATTCTGCGACGCGGCCGGCCGCGTGCGCGTGCGGATTCATGGCTTCGATCCCGCCGATCACGAACACGCGCAAGGCGCCGGAACGAACGGATCGGCCGGCGACAGCGCACCGATACGCGTCGGCGCGAGTCTCGCGGGCGGAAACTTCGGCACGCTCTTTCTGCCCCGCGTCGGGATGGAAGTCTTGCTGGGCTGCCTGTCGGGCGATCCGGACCGTCTGGTCATCATCGGAGTGCTAAGCAACGGCGCGAACCCGCCCGCGACGTTCACGCATACCGGCGCGCTGCCGGGCAACCGCTACGTGTCCGGGATCAAGACGAAGGAAATCAAGGGCCATCGGTACAACCAGCTTCGCCTGGACGATACGCCGTCGCAAATATCCGCGCAGCTGGCGAGCGAGCATGCGCATACCCAGTTGAACCTGGGTTATCTGACGCAGCCCCGCAAGGATGGACACGGTGCCGATCGGGGCGAAGGCGCGGAGTTGCGTACCGATGCCGCGGCGGCCTTGCGCGCGGCCCAGGGCATCCTGTTCTCGACCTATGCGCGCACACGCGCGACCGGTGGTCAGCTCGATCGTGACGAACTGATTCAGCTGCTCGACCAGTGCATGACGCTGTTCAACTCGCTCGGCGACTATGCCGGCCAGCACGGCGGACGGGCCGCGGATACCGCCGGGCAGGAGAAGATCGTCGATGCGTTCCGTCACTGGAAGCCCGACCTTGCGGATACCGGTTCCGCTGGCGGCACGTCCGCCTTGATGGCGTTCGGCGCACAGGCGGGATCGCTGCACGTCACGCCCAGGACGCATGTCATGTATGCGGGCGAGAACATCGACCAGATTGCCCAGCGGCACGTGCAGGTCGCGAGCGGCGAGCGCATCAATCTGCACGCCGGCCATGGCGTCGCGATGTTCGCGCACAGCGGCGGCGTGTCGGCCATCGCGAATCGCGGGAAGGTGACGATCCAGTCACAGGACGACGACACGCAGGTGGATTCCGCGAAGAACATCCAGCTGACCGCGGCCGGCGGCAAGCTTGCCGGCATGGCGAACGATCAGGTCGTGTTCGTCACGTCGGGCGGGGCGTACCTGAAGCTGAACGGCGGCGACATCGAACTCGGGTGCCCCGGCACGTTCACGGTGAAGTCGGCAGGCCATGCGTGGGGCGGCCCGGCCAGCATGAGCACCGATATGCCGGCGTTCGACCACGCCCCG
This sequence comes from Burkholderia sp. LK4, assembly GCF_001043615.1. NCBI lineage: Bacteria > Pseudomonadati > Pseudomonadota > Betaproteobacteria > Burkholderiales > Burkholderiaceae > Burkholderia > Burkholderia sp. LK4. The sequence continues at coordinate 54,301 of NZ_LDUL01000043.1, read as the reverse complement.
CTCGGCCGTGTACCGAAACTCGTTCGCTCGACCGACGGCGATGCGGTGGCAGGGTTCGACGGGCAAACGCAGAGGGGGGCCGGTGCGCCGTCGAACCTGACCACCGACGCGGCCGGTGAGCTGCCGGCGGTGCATGGCGATCGGTTCGACACGCTGTCGGTGCAGTTCATCAAGAAGGATGGTTGAGATCATGACCGATTCGATTCTCGATCCTCGGCCGGTAGCGAGTGCGCACGCCCATGCGCCGGTCACGAAGACTGATGCTCCCGACGCGACGGCATCGCGCTCTTTCCCACCGCCTATCGTCGTCGGCCGAACCCAAGGGCCGATGCTGTTCGACAAGGACAAGCGGCTCATCTGCGTCAAGCAACTGCCGTTGCCCGGCGTCGTCATCTTCGTCCACGGCGTCAACTCCGAGGGCGAATGGTACAAGGCGTCCGAAGAGGGACTGTGCAAAGGCCTGAATCGTCGGCTGGGACGGCTGGACGACCAGATGAAGTATCACGGGGTCGATGCCGGGCAGTTGACGCCTGCGAAGTACACCGAGAGCGTGACGCCGGAGGGGTTTCTGAATCCGGACTTGCTGCCGGACAATTACGTCATCCCCGATCCATCGTTCTCGCCCGTCATCCATTTTCGGTGGGGCTATCGCGCGACACTGGAAGAGCTGAAGGAATACGGCGACAAGATCTTTCTCAACGAGAAGGATTATTGGGGAGGCGGCCCGTTCACCAATGGCTGTTCGAGCTTGCCCGATCTCTGGCACGGCGGCCTCGACGACCGAGCCGTGGGGTGGATAACCGTGCAGGGGATCAACCCGACCAACCGGCCGCTGTATCGCGCGCCGCCGCGTGCCTATGGCGTGCTTGCCGCGTTGCGGCTTGCCAAACTGATCGAGTCGATCCGGAAGATGCGCGCTGACGTGCCGATCACCGTCGTGTGTCACAGCCAGGGGAATATCGTCGGCCTCACGGGCGCGTTCTTCGGTGACGCGTTACCGGAAGTGGAAGATCCGTGGGGGCGCAAGGGGCGATGCGTCGCGGATGCCTATGTGCTGGCGAATGCACCGTACAGCCTGGCGAACAGCGAAGGCCCGCACAAATCCGACACGTTCATGGACGCGTGGTCGCAACGTCTGACGAAGGACGCCACGGGCCGTCGCGGCCGACAGACCTACGCGGCGCGCACTCAGACGCTCCGCACCTTTTTGTCGATGATTGGCGATCGCGCTGCCCATGAACCGTCGCCAGACACGGTCGATGCAGACATGGCAAACAACCGGGTATCGCCGACGAGCAACAAGTCGTATACCGCACTGGCCGACCGCGCACGCCACGGCCTGAACGGATCGACGTACGGGCGCGTCACCGCGTATTGCTGCCCGCACGATCAGGTGATTTCGGCGATCACTGTGCAGGGCATCGGCTGGCGCGGCATCGACAGGCACGAACTGGCGGATATCGGCGTACACGGTGTCCTGACGCAACGCGTGTTTGCGTCCGGCTTCGATGTCGGTGTGCAGAAGCGCTATCGCTATTGGGAAGACGACTGGCGTTACGGCAAGAAAGGCACGAAGCGGGGCTTCTGGTATCCGCCGTCGCCGCCGGCGAAGTTCAATCTGGTTGGTGCGCTCAAGGGAAACGAGTCGATCTGGGGGATGGCGGCAACGCTGTTCTCGGCGCCGATCATGTTCGTCGCGACCGGGTTCAGTTCGGCAATGAACATGTTTCGCGTGAATGCCGATCCGCCGAAGGGTTGGGAGATCTGGGCGGACGCACCGGCGCTGGACGAGACGTTTACGCCACAGGCGTTGAGGTTCGACAAGCCGATTCTGACCGAGGATGGCGAAGCAACCAGTACCTTCAACGAAGGCAACGATCCGCCATCCGCATGGCGCGATGCGAGCAAGGCCGACGCGGACAAACGGGTCGACGATCCTTACGACCAGTACAAGGCGAAGAACAAGGACGGTGACGCGCACGGTACGGCCGCGAGTGAAGCCGGGCAACGTTACGAAGACCGCGCCCTGATGCGGATGGAAGCGCGCCGCACGTTGAACACGGAGTGGCTCGATAGCGACGGTCACGTCATCGGTGAAGACGGCAAAAGCGCTCTACCTGAAGGCTACAAGGAATGGCGAGACAAACAGATCGTGGATTGGCTTGATCGCGGTACGACGAACAGCCCGACGAACCACTCGACGACGATGACCAACCCGGAGCATGCGGAAAAGGCGCTTGCGTATGACGTGGCGATCGGTCTGTGTTATCTGACGCCTGATCAGATGTACGACTTGCGAATTGAAGCAGATTGGCGGATGGGTGAAGGTATTCCTGAAGAAAATCCGAACCGGAAATACTACGACTACTTTATGTCCGGGATGCTCGATCGAATGGCGATGCATGAATGGGTTCATGGAGACGATTGTGAGGGCAACATGCCCGCCAAAATCGTAGACGAGCGCGAAGGTCAGTTCTACCTGATGGCTGGAGGGCCGCTATGAAAGCTCTGATCGCCACTCGCTTCCGACGCATTGCTATCGCTCTTATGGTCTGGTTAATCGCGATCCCCCTGATGGCCACGTTAATGGCACATGTAGAACAACCGGACCCGGCGCACCTGGAAATTGGAGATTGGATGAAAAGATTCGTAGTTGTGCCCAGCTTACTAGCGCTCGTGGTCTTTCTATTCACCACAGCCATGTCGCGCCCAGCGCAAGCCGAGACAAGCCCCAATCCGGTCACTCGCGCAGTTCCTCAAATGGAAGAACCCGCCAAGCCTTTCGTTGCGCAGGTCGTCGGTCTGATCTGGTTGAATCCATTGCAACGTATGGACTACCCGACAGAGTGGCAGTTGTTGTGGGCACAAGGACTTGTTACTCCGAACTTGAACGACGATATGGTGCGAACGAAGCCTGAAAAATTCTCTTCACTTCGGTCAATTGGCGCACTTGTGTATGGCAATCGTGGGACAGAGACGTTCAAGGGCTTCTACGCCAAGTACGTTGATAAAGCCATACTGCTGCTTCGAACGCGCTACGGGATGAATTCAAAGTACTTCTACACAGTGGGCTCCAAGAATCAGAAGGACTGGCGCGAACTCGCGGGCATACGCGTTGAAATTGCCATTCCTTCTCGTCTCGACGCAACGTTCGCTCGATCGCGCCTGGTCGATCGAATGATGACATTCTATGAAATCGGCCCGCCGTCCCCCAAAACTCTGTGGAGCCGCGACACGCCTCCTGATGTGCAGATCACGCAAGGCGGTGCAAACGCCGGCTTCACATCACTGAACAACGCGCTGGACTATCTGCAAGCGAACCCCGACAAGAGCGTGTGGGTGATGAATTGGGACGCGCCGAATTTCCCGCCCACCGACGCCCAGATCAACGAGAACCTCGTCGTGCTCTTCCTCGCCGGCCCGACCTTCAACACCGAGCGCGAACCACTCGCGTGGATCGGCAAGGCCGCGACCGGCAACGCCGACGCGTTTCCGAAAAAGTCCGGCACGACACGAACGGTGCAAGCGTGGAAGGCAACCATCGATCAGGCGGCGCGCAACGCAGGGATCGCGATTCCAGATATCAGATACATCGTTCACGACGCCGGCACCGGTAGCGACGCCGCCTCGGCGCGACTTGTCGGCCTATCGCAGACACTCACCGAAATCCTGCCGGAGTACGACCACAAGAATCAGGCGTTCAACACCGCGACCTTGCTCGGCGACATGGGAACCGGTAGCGCATTGACCGACGTTGCACTGGCGATCGGCCGGACCAATCACTACGGCGGCAACGCGCTCGTCGCGGGCACGACCGACCCGAAACACCCCGCAGCCGTCGTGGTCATGCCACCGGCCAATCTCACGCCAATCGATCCGAACGAAGACTGGTTCCGTGCGCGTGGTGGAAACAACGCCTACCTGCCATGGTGGGGGCGTCGTCACGACACCAACTACGGGATGCAGGGCTATTCATGGTGATGCAAGCCGACGCGGCGCGTTGAGCACGAACGCGCCCGCCACACCAAATCACACTGGGAATGGGTTATATGCGAGGAATCATTCGAGTAGGCGACCAGCACACTCACGGCGGCAAGGTCGAATCCGGAGCGGCGACGAGCAAGGTGATGGGACGCGCGGTCGCCCGTGTCGGCGATGCATGTTCGTGCCCGCTTCACGGCGCCTGCGTGATTGCTGAAGGAGACGAGGCGTTCAATGTCGAAGGTCGCCCCGCGGCATTCCACGATCACAAGACGTCCTGCGGCGCGGCCTTGATATCTACCCTGCAAACTTCCGGGCGCATCTGAATGGCACCGATTCGACGCATGACGGCCGAACAGTTTCAGTTGTTGAGGCTGCACGATACGCGGATCAAGCCGGTGAACCGGTGGGCGTTGTTTGAAATCTTCGTCAAGGGCCGGTCGCAGCGCAAGCTCGCCGCCGAACTCGGCATCACCAATTCCGCCATGTCGCAGCTGGTACGGAGAGCGTGGCAGCGATATCTGGCATTGCCGGGCAACGACACGCGCCTGACCACCCTGACGATCACGATCCCTGCCCGGTACGAAAGCGCCTTGCGTGCATGGGTGCGCGACACTCACCGACGGGCCACGCTACTCGATCCGCTGTGACCACCCGGTCGAGCCGGGGGAAACGCCGCGCCCCCTTCCCCGTTTCGCAGACGTCGCGGAACGGTGCCACGTATCCATCGTTTCCACCGCAACCCTGAGACGGGGCCATCTCACGCGACGGCATCGATCAAGAAATAAATTCCCCCAACCTCCACAAAAACAAAACCACATTCCACGACAAGCCCAAACACCAACCCATTTTGGATCCTTTTTCCCTTCTGTCCCCCGTATCATTTCTCCCATTCTGAAAGAACAGAGCAAGAGACGGACATGAGCGAACCCACCACGCTGCACTACCTCGACTACGCAGCCACGACGCCCGCCGATCCCCGCGTGATCGAAGCGATGACGGCCTGCCTCGGCTTCGACGGCATCTTCGGCAACCCCGCATCGAGCTCGCACGCCGCCGGCCGGCTCGCGAAAGACAAGGTCGAGCAGGCCCGCGCGCAAGTCGCCGCGTTGATCGGCGCGGATGCCGACGAGATCGTCTGGACGTCCGGCGCCACCGAATCGAACAACCTCGCGCTGAAGGGTTACGCGGAAAACGCGACCGACAAGCGCCACCTGATCACGAGCCGCATCGAGCACAAGGCCATCCTCGACACGATGGCGAACCTGTCGAAGCACGGCATGTCGGTCACGTTCGTCGCGCCGACGCGCGACGGCGAAATCACCGCCGACGCGGTCGCTGCCGCCATCGGCCCCGATACGGGCCTCGTGTCGCTGATGCTGGTGAACAACGAACTCGGCACGCTGACCGACATTGCCGCGATCTCCCGCATCGTGCACGCGGCTGGCGCGCTGCTCCACGTCGACGCCGCGCAGGCGCTCGGCAAGACGCCGATCGACGTGCGCGCGCTCGGCATCGACATGCTGTCGATGTCCGCGCACAAGGTGTACGGCCCGAAGGGTATCGGCGCGCTGTTCGTGCGCCGCGACATCGCCAACCGGATCGCCCCGCAAATCCACGGCGGCGGGCACGAGCGCGGCCTGCGCTCGGGCACGCTCGCGACGCATCAGATCGTCGGCATGGGCGTCGCATGCGAACTGGCCGCGGAAAAACTCGACGGTGAAGCCGCGCGGATCGCGGCGCTCGGCGCGCGCCTGACGAACGCGCTCGCCGCGCTCGGCGACGTCACGCAGAACGCGGCCACGGCACGCCGCATCCCGCACACGCTGAGCCTGACGGTGAACGCGCCCGGCTTCTTCCCGTTCATGCTCGACGAAGCGCTTGCCGTGTCGTCGACCTCCGCGTGCAACTCGGCCAGCGGCGCACCGTCGCACGTGCTCACCGCGATCGGCCTCGACGCGGAGACGGCAGGCCGCACCGTGCGCGTGAGCTTCGGCCGCTTTACGACGGAGCAGGACGTCGATTTCGCGATCGCCTGTTTCCGCCGCGCGATCGAGCAGTGTCGTGCGACGGCCGCGAACGGGTTTTCCGCTTCGCGGCAGATCACGCCGGCCGACCTGAAGGCGATCCGCAACGCCGGCTTCCGCTCGGTGATCTGCAACCGGCCCGACGGCGAAGGCGCCGACCAGCCCGCATTCGACGAGATCGCCGCGGCGGCCCGCGAACTGGGCCTCGACGCGCGCTACCTGCCGGTCGAGCGCGACCGCATCGGCGAGGCGGACATCGACGCATTCGGCGCGCTGGTCGACACGCTGCCGAAACCGGTGCTCGCATACTGCGGAAGCGGCAACCGGGCCGGCATGCTGTGGAATCGCCTGTCGGCACGACGCACGGCCTGAGCCGGCACACTTCCGTCGTTACACCGCAACGTCCGCGTTCACGCGCGAAGCCGACGCTTCGCTGCCTGAACGCGCGGTGACGCCGGCCTACTCGGCCTCACGTCCCTTCATCGCCGTCCATCGGCGTATAGATCGCCAGCTTCAGCGCGGGATCGTCGTTCGCCTGGAACGTCGCATACTCGTAGCGCTGCGTGCCGCGTTGCGCGTGGACGAGCACCTTCTCGCCCGACACGCCGCTGCGCACGTCGTGCTCGTCCCACCATTGCGCGAACTCGACGCTGCCGGCGCGCAGGCGTTCCACCAGCGCGACGAATGCCGGCTCGCTCGCGTAGAGATCGTGGTTCGTGCGAAACAGCGCGATCATCCGGCGCGCCTCGTCGGCCCAGCTCGCGGCGAAGAGCGCACGCGCGTGCGGCTCGACGAACATGTAGACAAGGATGTTGCGATCGGCTTCCGCCAGCCGGTCGAAGCCGAGCAGTTCGGCCGCGGCGGCATTCCACGCGAGGATGTCCCAGCGCCGCCCGGTCACGTATGCAGGCTGCTGAAGATGGGCAACGAGCCGCGCGATCGCGGGCGGCACACGCTCCGGCACGAACGCACGCGCCTCGTCGCGCCGTGCGAGCGTGCGCAGATGGGCAGCCTCGGCCTTGTCCAGCCGCAATGCGCGTGCCAGCGCGTCGAGCGTCGCATCCGACGGGCTGACGTCGCGCCCCTGCTCGAGCCGCACGTACCAGTCGACGCCGATGCCGGCCAGTTCCGCCACTTCCTCGCGCCGCAGGCCGGGCGTACGCCGGCGTGAACCGCCGTGCAGGCCGACGGCATCCGGCCGCAGCTTCTTGCGCCGCGAGCGCAGGAAATCGCCGAACGGCGTTCGCGTGGTGACGGTCATCGGGTTCGCTCCATGCAGGGTGGTATTGGCCGATCCTGGGCTCGTGCCGAGCCTTGTTGCGGATTCTAAGCCTGCCAGAATCGATGGGCCCCCTCCATCAGGAGCCCTCATGAAAGCTGCGATTCTGAAGTCGCTCGGCCTGCCGCTTGCTATCGAGACGATACCCGACCCCGTGCTCGGCACCGGCGAGGCCATCGTGGATGTCGTCGCGACACCGGTTCTGCCCTACGCGCGCGAAGTGTTCAACGGCGAGCGTCGTTATCCGCTCGAACTGCCGATGGTGCCCGGCTGCGGCGCGATCGGCCGGGTCCGTCAAACCGGCCCCGACGCGACGCAGTTGCATCCGGGCGACTGGGTGTTCTGCGATCCGACCGTGCGCTCGCGCGACGATGCGCGGATGCCCGACATCGTGCTGCAGGGCTGGAGCGCGCGCGGCGAAGGCGGCAAGCAGTTGCAGCGCTACTTTCACGATGGTCCGTTCGCCGAGCGGCTGCGCGTGCCGACCGAGAACGCGGTACGCATCGGCGATATCGCCTCGGCCGACACCGCGCGCTGGTGCGCGCTCAATACGCTGCTCGTGCCGTACGGCGGGCTGCTCGCGTCCGACCTGCGCGCGGGCGAGATCCTGCTCGTCAGCGGTGCGACCGGCAACTTCGGCAGCGCATGCGTCGCGGTGGCGCTGGCAATGGGCGCGCGGTGCGTGGTCGCGCCAGGCCGCAATGCGCGCGTACTTGCCGACCTCGAACGCCGCTTCGGCGACCGCGTGCGCACGGTCGAGCTGACCGGCGATGAAACCGCTGATCGCGCCCGCATGCAGCGGGCAGCGCCGGGGCCGATCGACTGCGTGATCGACCTGATGCCGCCTTCGGTGCCGGCGACGACGGTGCGTGCCGCCGTGATGGCCGTGCGCCCCTACGGGCGCATGGTGCTGATGGGCGGCGTCGGCATGCTCGGCGGGGCGGGGCTCGAGTTGCCGTATCCATGGATCATGCGCAACGACATCACGCTGCGCGGCAAGTGGATGTATCCAACGGAAGCGGTGACGCTGATGGCGGGGCTGATTCACGGCGGGCTGCTCGATCTCGGGCAATTCGACGTGACGACGTTCGCGCTCGACGACGCGAACGATGCGGTCGCGCATGCAGCCGCGAACGGCGGGCCGTTCAAGGTGACGGTGATCGCGCCCTGACCTCGGCACGCGGCGATCGTGGCGGAGCGCGATCCGGTGGAAAGCGCGCGCGAAACACTGCGCGAGTGTCCACCGGCCAAGCCCGGGCGCCAGTGAATTCCGGCACAATGCCCGTCGTGTCCGTCACCCGAAACCCGCATGCCCTGCCCGTCAAACTCCCGCGCGCGGAAGCGCGCCGACGCCGGCGCCCCTTCCTCCGACAGCTCGAGCAACCGGCGGCGTGCCGGCCGGGCCGCCGCGCTGCTGCTTGCCGTGAGCCTCGCCGCGTGCGACGCGACGCCCGTCCCTGACCGGCTCTCGGACTTCGATGCGACCTACGCGATGCAGGAGCGGTTCGGCCTCGGCGACGTGTTGGTATTTCTCGGGTCCTGCATCGGCGCCAAAAACCCGACGTATCCGGGCCAGGCCGCCTGCACCGCTGTCATCTACTCGAACGGCCACGGGACGGAAACGCAGGCCGATTTCCACTGGAACGGGAAGAAATGGGCGGCCGAGCCCACCCAGTCGCAGGATCTCCTGCCTTACCCCGATCCCAGGCTCGCAAAGTGGGTGAAGTAAGCGCGCGCGACGCGCCGCTACTTCGGATACTCCAGTTGCAGCGCGACCCAGCCCGATGTCGCGTCTCCGTAGCGTGCCGCGATGTCTCCGAGCACTCCCGGAAGCACCGATTCGCCACGCCGTCCGGCCGGCATCGCCACGCGCGCGTGCCCGGCATTCGCCGGCTGCGCCAGCAACCGCAGCCCGTGCCTCGACTCGATCACACGCGCGCCCGCCGTCGCGACGACGTCGCTGCGCCAGGTCCGCGCCCACGCGTCGGCGGTCAATGCAACCGGAAGCTCGTCGAACCCGTCTTCGACCGGAAGATCGAACGTCTCGTGCCGCCAGAACGCGAGGCGGTTCGTCAATGCGACCGTCACTGCCGGCGCGCTCAACACGAACCGGCTGCCGTCATGAACGTCGCTCCATGCCTGCGCGCCGACGCGCCGTGCAGTCTCGCGCGCCGCGGCCGGCCCGGCCAGCGCACTCACCAATGCCAGCGAAGCGGGAATCGACGCCGACACGCCGGTCGTCGTCATGACGTTGCCGTCCATCACATAGCGGCGATCGTCGACCCACGTCGTCCCGGTAAAGCGGCGACGCAGGCGATCGCGCGAATACCAGTGCGACGTCGCCGTGCGCTGCTGGAGCAGGCCCGCATTCGCGAGGACTTCCGCGCCATCGCAGATCGCCACCATCGTCGCGCCGCCAACGGCCTGCTTGCGCAACCACGCCAGCACCGCCGGCCGGTCGGCACCGTGCAACGCGGGAACGATCACGACATCCGCCCCGGCCGGAACGGTCGCGTCGAACCGGTCGAACGTGGTGTCGGCCAGCATGCGCAACGCGGGCATCAGTTCGACCTCGCCTTCGTCGGCCGATACGGCGACGACATCGGCCGCACCGGACGTCTTCAGAATCGCGTACGGAACGATGAAATCGGTCGTCTCCGTTCCTGCATTGTCCGCGACGATCGCCACGAGCGGTCGCACACGGCCCGCCTTCGGCGCGCCGACCGCAAGCGCTCGTGCGACCGGCGGTGTGTCCTCCGCGCTCACCGGTGCCGCCAGCCCCGCCGCACACGCGCCCAGCATCGCGCACACGAGCAGCACTGCTCCGCCTGTCTTCCCTGACCGCATCGTCCATCCGTATTCGTCGATTGCACGTCCGGAAAATTACAAGGATCATGCTCGCGGTCACAAGGACAACTCCACCGCACTTTCCGCCATGTCCCAGTCAACCTGTTCGGCACGCGACATCGTTGTCGTCGGCTTCGAAGGCGTCCAGTCGCTCGACATCACGGGCCCGATGGAAGTGTTCGCGGTCGCGAACCGTCATCTTCCCGACCATGCGCGGCCGTACCGGCTCACGCTCGCGTCGCAACACGGCGACGACATCGTCACGCACGCGGGCCTGCGCCTCGCCGGTACGGCCGCGCTGGCGGCACTGCCGGGGCAGATCGACACGATCGTCGTCGCCGGCGGCAATGAAGCGGCGCTGCGACACGCGGCGTCGGAAGCCGGCGTGCTGCCGTGGCTGCGCACGCGGATCGCGGACACGCGGCGAATCGCGAGCATCTGCACGGGTGCGTTCGTGCTCGCCGCGGGCGGATGGCTGGACGGCAAGCGCGCGACCACGCACTGGAACCAGTGTGCGACGCTGCAGGCGCTGTGCCCCGACGCGCGAATCGAACCGGACGCGATCTACGTGAGCGATCCGCCGTTTCATACGTCGGCCGGCGTGACGGCCGGCATCGACCTGTGTCTCGCATTCGTCGAGGCGGACTGCGGCGCGCCGACCGCGCTCGCGGTCGCGCGCGAACTCGTGCTGTTCGTGCATCGTCCCGGCGGGCAGGCGCAGTTCAGCGTCGGGCTCGACATCCAGGCCAACGCGACGCCGCGCATGCGGACGCTGCTCACCGGGATCGCCGACGATCCGACCGGCGACCTCGGCGTCGCCGCGCTGGCCGCACGGATGCACATGAGCGAACGCACGTTTGCGCGCAACTTCCTCAAGGAAACCGGGCGATCGCCCGCGCAGTTCGTCCTTGCGGCACGCGTCGAGCGCGCGAAGGCGCTGCTGGAGCGGGCCGACTGGCCGCTCGAGCGGGTCGCCGAGCAGTCGGGATTCGGCAGCGTCGACGCGTTGCAGCGCGCATTCGCGAAGCAGGTCGGCGTCTCGCCGCGCGACTATCGCGCCCGCTTCGGCGCGAGGCGCGACCGGCAGCGGATCGCGTAAGCCGGCGCACCGCGCAATACGCGTTCCAGGATACGTTGAACCTGAACCCCATCACGTACCTGCGGGACGTGACGCTGATTCACGTACGCCGCGAGCTCCGGCTCGGCGATTCCGTAACGTCCGCAGCCCCCAAATGGGGCTTCCGGCACCAGAGCAGTTTCGCGCGGGACCATCGCGCGATGTTCGGCGAGTCGCCGTCGGCCACCATCGCGAAGCGCCATGCGCGCCACGCAACCTGAACGCCTGTCACCTTCCGGCGGCCGGTGCGAACGATCCCGCACCGGCCGCCGCCCTGCCTGCTACGTCACTCGTCCTGCTGATCCTGCTGCGCCTGCACCTGCCGCTGCTGGATGAACTGCCGCACATCGCTCATCGTCACGCGGCCGGTGTGCTTCGCATCGATCTCGTCGAAGTGCTTCGACACGAAGCCGAGCCCGCTGCTCTGCGCCTGCGCCTTCGTCACGGCCGCGCCGTTGCTCAACACCGTATTGGCGCCGAGCCGCGCATCGACACGCTGCTGCGCCTGCTGCTGCAACGTCGCGCCGGTCGACGGCAGCACCGGCGCCGCCCGCGTGGCAGGAAAGAACGGACCGTCGACACCGTGCCCGCCGTGCGGCAGCTTCACCGGCGCCACCGACTGCGGCGGCAACGCGTGGGCACTGCTCATCACGGCACCGAGGACGATCAACGGGGACATACGCCGCATCAAATTGATTAGGGACATGATCACTCGCATTCAATGGATGAATAGAGGGTTCCTTTGACAAGGAGTCCGTCGCTCACGGGGCCGCCGCCAGCGTCGTCGCGGCCGTCGCGCCCGGGACGCTGCCGGTCGGCACGCTCGGCGGGTTTTCATCCGGCCACGGCGGCGGCAGCGTATGCAGCGTCAGTGCCGTCGGAATCCGCGCGCCCTTGTAGAACGTCTTCAGGTCCCGCTTCATCTGCGGACGGGCGACGTCGTCCAGGTAGATCATGTGGCCGCCCTGGAAGAAGTTCACCTGCAGCTTCGGATTCAGGCCCTTCACCGTCTGCAGCCGCGCGAGTTGCTTCTCGGTGTTGAAGAACGGCGTCGCGAGATCGTGGAAACCGTTCTCCGCGAGCACGCGAAGCTTCGGGTTGAGCTGCAGCGCACCGAGCAGATCGGGGATCGTGTCGGGCATCGGCTGGCCGTCGTGCGAGAAGTCCCAGACGCCGATGATGTTGTCGTTCAGCGGCAGGTACGTCGCGTTCGGGGCGGTGTAGCCGAGGTAATCCGGCATCTGCGTCGCGAGCGCGTTCGTGAACGGCTGCGAAATCAGGATGTCGGACGGGTCGCCGTCGTTCTGCAGCCGCGGATCGGAGTTCGGCAACGACACGCGTCCGTCATACCGGCCGATCGTCGTCCCGGGCAGCAGGCTCGTGCCGAACGGATTCGCGTTGAAGTAACCGCGCAGCGCCTGTTGCGTGAGGCTCGACGGGATCGACCACAGCTTGAGCGTCGCGTCGCTCGGGAACACCGGCGTGCCGAGCGCATCCGGAATGCCCAGCTGGCTCAACACCCACGACTGCGAATACTTCTGCAGCTGGTTGTAGATCAGCGTCGTGAACAGTTCCGTCTGCAGTGCGTACAGATCCTGGTTCACCGGTGCCGGCGAAACCTGGTTGAAGTACGCCGCGACCGCCGCATAACCGGGCAGGTAACCGGCCACGGTATCGGTTTCGAGCAGCAGCCCCTCCGTCGACTGCGTGATCGCCACGGCTTCCACCGCATCCGCGAAGTAGTTCAGGATTGCAGACTGCAGCACGATGCCCGTCAGGTGCACGCCGGCCGATTCGAGCGCCAGCGCGAGCATGTCGGTACGCGGCGTGCCGTACGATTCGCCGTACAGGTAGATCGGCGACGTGCTGCGGCTGTTGACGTTCAGGTAGCGCTGGATGAAGTCGCGCATGATGTTCACGTCCGCATCGGAACCCCAGTACTTCTGGTTGGTGTTCGGCAACACGGCTTCCGACAGCCCGGTGCCGGGCGGGTCGATGAACACGAGGTCGGTGGTGTCGATCAGGCTGTCGGCGTTGTCGACGAGCGGATAGTTCGGCCAGTTGCTGCCGAACCCCGGATCGGGCGTGGCCACGCGGGTCGGCGCGAACGAGCCGAGACGCAGCCAGATCGACGACGAGCCTGGGCCGCCGTTATAGACGAACGTGACGGGGCGCGGCTTGCCGTTCTTGCTCGGCGCGGTGTACGCGACATACGACATCGACGCTTCCGCATTGCCGTTCGCGTCCTGCGCGGTCAGGTGGCCGGTGGTCGTCGTGTAGTTGACGGTCGTGCCGCCGTTTTTCCACTGGTAATGCATGACGGCCGCTTTCTCGGACACCTGCGCGGGGGCGAGGCCGTCGGTCGCGTTCATCGAATAGGCGACCGGGTCGACGTAAGGCTGGTTGGCCGCAGGCGCCTGACTGCTGGCCGCTTGCGCGCTGGCCTGCTGGCTGGCCGTTGTCTGCGCGAGACTCGATGCGCCGACGGACGACGAATCGTCGCCGCCGCACGCCGCGAGCGCCAGTGTCATCGCGGTCAATGCGCCTAGCCCGGCCATCCGGCCGCGACGGCCATGGCGGCTGCCGGTACTGCTCCTGTCTGGTTTCATCTCGTTCCTTGTGGCTGGTTCGGATACCGCTTCACAAAGGCCGCCCTCACTGGCGAGACGCGCAGCAACACCCGCCACTCGCGCAAAGGCGGTTGGGATCGGACTGCTTCAAGAGACTGAACGTGATACAGACACAGCAAACTGCTGGCGAGAATCGTGCTTGAACCGCCCCCTGCAGTTTGGACTTCTTTTCTGATTACCGAAATTTACGACATCGACAAAATAGGCGGTGCTGCGCCGCGTTGTCAAAGATCATTCCGATATTAAAAATCCCGTAATGATGCGAAGGGCCGCCAGTGTCTGGCATTTGAAAGAAAACGGGATTATTCGTGCAAGGTGCGTCTTCTCGGCAATGCCGCGCCGAATATTTTACTTTTCGCGCACAACGACGAAGCCTTTACTGCATTGATGCAGCACGCTCAATACCTTCAGATCGACAGGATTTTTCTTTCATTTTTATTATCGCCAATCGATTAATGCATTGCGGCGAAATGCAGGCTCGATTCGAGGATTCGATTCACTTCAATCATTCTTCAATCCCGGGCTTATGCATCCCCGCCATCCATAAAATACCGATCTCGCGGAATTGCATCGGTTCCAGTGGAATTATTTACCCGATATCCGGCCGGGTTTGTCGATGCGCGAGCGGCGTGCGATTCATCCGCCGCCGCCCGCGCGACGACGTGCGCACGTTCCGCACGTCGTCCATCGCGAAGCCGGTTCAACCCGAGCTCAATGCCCGCCGCCCGGCAGCGCGATATCGATCAGCACCGGGTCGTGATCCGACGAACGATACGCGTCCGGCGCGTAGAACGTCTTCTGCTGCTCCGCCGATTTGTAGGCGAGCGTGTACTGCAGCGCGAGCGGCTCGTCCGCGTTGATGTGCCATTCGTGCACGGCCTTCACGTGCGACGCGAGCGGCAGCGTGGCGAGCGCGTGATCGAGATAACCGGCTTCGCCGTTATACACATAGCTGTACGCATTCGGGCCGATCCAGCGCGCGACGAGGTTGCGGTAGCCGCGCGATTCGAGCGTGCGGATCGGGTCTTCGTACGTGTAGCTGTTGAAGTCGCCGATCAGCAGCACGCCCTGGCCCGCGACGCCCGTCGGGTTGCCGGCGAGCCAGTCGGCCACCTTCGACGCCGCGCGCGTGCGCGTCGGGTTCCAGCAACCCTGGCCGTCACCCTGGTCGAGATCGTCGTTCGCGGCGTCCGGGCAGTTCTTCGACTTCAGGTGGTTGACCGCGACCGTCAGCGACTGCTTGTTGCCGCCGACCAGCCGGAACGACTGCGCGAGCGGCTGGCGGTTCTTGTCGTCGATCGCGAGCGTGGCCGCGCGGCCGACCGGCTCGACCTTGCGGCTGTCGTAGATCATCGCGACCGTGATCGCATCGCCGCCGAGGCGCGACACGCCCGGATCGACCACGCGCCAGTGGTTGCCGAGCTTCGCCGCGAGCTGGCGCACCGCGCTCAGTTCGCCGTAGCCGTTGTTCTGGATTTCCATCAGGCCGATCACGTCGGCATCGATCGCCTTCAGCGCGCTGACGATCTTCGCTTCCTGGCGCTGGAATTCCTGGAAGTTCTTCGCACCGCGGTTGTTCGGATCGTCGAAGCCGCCGCCGAGACCGTTGCCGTTGAAGTAGTTGAGGACGTTGAACGACGCGACGCGCAGGTTCGATTTCGGATCGCGCGCGGGCGCGTTGGTGCGCGGGTTCGTGCGGGCTTCGAATGCCGGCACGGCCGCGCCGGGCAGCGGCTGCACGCGCCATGCGCCGTAACGCACTTCGAGCACGCCTTCGACGTCGCGCACCGTGTAGCCCGCACGCAGCGTGTTCGCGGCCGACAGGCCCGGCGCCGGATACGGCACGGTCGCGGGGTTCTGCTTGTTCGAGCCGTCGTCGAGGATCAGGCGGTTGCGCGCGTTCGCATCGATCTGCGTCTGTGCCTGCGCGGGCGGCACGACGCTCGTCGGCGTGCGCAGGCGACCGTTGCTGAGCATCACGCTGCCGTAACGGCCGAGTTCGTAGTTGTCGGTGACGTTCAGCGTCTGCGGCAGGCGCACCAGCATCCCTTCATACGCGGCGAATGCGTTCGGGCTGTCGACCGGCAGCGTGAGCGTCGCGGGCGTGACGGTCTGGCCGTTCGCGCACACCGCGATCGCGCCCGACTGCGTGAGCTGCGTCTGCCCGTACTTCTCCTCGACCTTGCCCGTCACATGCACGAGGTCGCCGGCCTTCGCGCGCACTTTCGGCGCATAGACGAACAGGCCCTCGGACACGCCCGGCTGGTTGCGGCGCTGCGCGTCGGCCTGCTGGACGAAGAAGCCGCCGAAGCCGTCCGTGCCGCCGAAATCGGCGGTGACGACGGCTTCGATCGACACGTTCTGGCCGGCGAGCGGCGACGGCGCGCCCGGCCCCTGGATATCGGCGATCGGCGTCGTGCTGCCGCCGCAGTTCGGGCTGACGGGCGCGGCGGTGGCGGCGAAAACCGGCGCGGCGAGCGTCGGGAGCAGCAATAGCGGGGTGAAGAGGCGGATTGTCGAGCGCATGACAGGGAATCCCGGTTGTGAGGGTGGCGAAAGCTTAGCGGCGCTCAATGACAGTTTTTGGTAATCGAAAGACAGGCCGATGTAATTGTCGTCATCACGCCGCGATCGCCATCGTTCGCATGTCCGGGCCCGAAAATGCGGGGGAAATCGTCCGACAAAAAATTCGTGCTCGCGACGATTCCCCCGCGTGCCTTCGCTCATGATCCGCCGCGCTAAACCGTCCCCGGCAACGCGCTCGACACCAGCACGGCCGCCACCATCAGCACGCCGCCGAGCACGACCGCCTCGACCCGCAGCACCGCACCGAATTGCCGCAGCGGGCCGGCCGGCATCGCGGCGGCCGGGTCCTTCAGCGCGGCCAACAGCTTCGGCATCCCGAAGAAGCGGTTGTGTCCGCCGAGCGCCGCGGCAATCAGCACCAGCGCGAGCTTCAGCAGCAGGATCTGCCCGTACGTCGACGCGAGCAGGTTGGCGGGCGTATCGACGCCGCGCCAGCCGTTGTACGCGCCGGTCGCGAACAACACGATCAGCGCATATGTCGATGCATCGGACAGCGACTGCACGAACGATGCGCCCGTCGTGCGTTCGCTCGCGGGCAGGCCGGTGAGCCGCGGCATCACGCCGAACGCCGTCACGAGCACGAGCCCGACCCACGCGCTGATGGCCAGCAGATGCAGCCAGTCGATCCACACCGGCACGCTGAACAGCCCCGCGTCGACCGGATGCCCGCCGTTGCTGCGCGCGAGCGCGACACCGGCGAGCGCGGCCCAGATCGCGAACGGAAAGCGCGAATCGCGCGCTCGCCTGACGAACGACAGCAGCACGACGACGAGCATGAATACGGCGCCGGCCAGCCACGCATGACCGAACCCCGTGCCCGCGAGCATCGCGCGGACGGGCGGCCCTGCTTCGAGCATCGACACGTCGCTCATCAGTGCGCAGTGCGCCCAGAACGCGGTGATGCTGGCAAGCAGCGATACGACGGACGCGATGCGCAGCGTCGCGACGAGCCGCCGCCCGATGCCGTGCTGCCACGCCGACGCGCCGCGCGCGAGCCAGTGGCTGCCGAGCAGCGCGCCGACGACGACGGCGAACCCGGCATTCTGGATCGCCACCGACACGAGCCGCAGGAGACCGACGAAGCCGTCGTTCACCCTTTCACCCGGAACGTATAGGCGCCCTTGGTGCGATGCGCATCGGCCGTCATCGCGACCCACTGCACCGTGTACGCGCCCGGCGCGAGCTTCGGCATCGCAATGGTCATCACGCGCGGGTTCGAAGCATCGATCTTCGCCTTTTCCTGCGTGACGGTGTTGCCGTTCGCGTCCGACACCTTCACCGAACTGAACGTCGGTTCGAGGTCTTCGTTGAAGGTGAGCCGCAACGTGTCGGGCGCCGTGTCGACCGTGCTGCCCGTCGCCGGTGCGGCGCTTTCCAGCTTGCCGTGCGCCGACGCGGCGACCGGCGCGGCCGCGACGATCGCGCCGGCCACGGCGATGGCGGCCAGCCGCCTGAGAGTCGTGATCTTCATGTTCATGCCTCGCGTCACGGCTTCTTCAGCTCGACGACGGTCAGCGCGCCGTTCACGTCTTCCGCGACGAAGTCGATCTTGTCGCCCGCCTTCACCTGCGACAGCATCGCCGGGTCCTTCACCTTGAACACCATCGTCATCGCATCCATCCCGAGGTTCTCGAGCGGGCCGTGCTTGATCGTCAGCCTGGCCGCAGCCATGTCGACCTTGCGGATTTCGCCGTGCGACATGCTCCGCTTTGCCGCGGCTTCCTGCTTCGCGCCACCGCTCATGTCCATCCCGGCCATGTCGCCTGCCGCGTACGACGCGGCGGAAAACGCCAGCGCCCAACCCGTTGCCATCAAAACCAGTCCCTGCTTCATCATGTCGACTCCCGTGTGAGTGAATGGAAACCGGCGGCCGCATCGGTACGGCCGCCGCATGCTGCTGCTCAACCGTCCGGCAGTTCGCCGGTGTACTCGTACGCGACGGTGCCCTTCGGATGCCTGAACCAGCCCGGATCGCGATAGTCGTTGCGGCCGAGGCCCTGCCGCACCTTGCAGACCGTGAACATGCCGCCCATCTCCAGCGGCCCGAACGGGCCCGTGCCCGTCATCATCGGCAGCGTGTTGTCGGGCAGCGGCATCTCCATGCTGCCCATCGCGCCGCCCGTGCTGCCCATCGCCATGTAGTCGGGCACGAGCTTGCCGATGCGCTTCGCGAGATCCTGCTGCGGCACGCCGATCAAATTCGGCACCTGATGCCCCATCGCATTCATCGTGTGATGCGACTTGTGGCAGTGGAACGCCCAGTCGCCCGGGCGATCGGCGGTGAACTCGATCGCGCGCATCTGCCCCACCGCGACATCGGCCGTCACTTCCGGCCAGCGCGCCGCCGGCGGAATCCAGCCGCCGTCGGTGCCCGCGACCTCGAAGCTGTAGCCGTGCAGGTGGATCGGATGATTCGTCATCGTCAGGTTGCCGAAACGAATCCGCACGCGGTCGCCCGCGCGCACCGGCAGCGGATCGATGCCCGGGAACACGCGCGAGTTGAAGGTCCACATGTTGAAGTCGGTCATCTCGTTCACGCGCGGCGTATAGCTGCCCGGATCGATGTCGTACGCGGCGAGCAGGAACACGAAGTCGCGATCGACCGGCATCGTGCCGCGATCCTTCGGGTGCACGATGAACATGCCCATCATCCCCATCGCCATCTGCACCATCTCGTCGGCGTGCGGGTGATACATGAACGTGCCGTGCGCCTCGAGCTGGAACTCGTAGACGAAGGTCTTGCCGGGCGGGATATGCGGCTGCGTGAGGCCGCCGACGCCGTCCATCCCGTTCGGCAGCCGCAGCCCGTGCCAGTGGATCGTCGTGTGCTCGGGCAGCCGGTTGGTCACGAAGATGCGCACCTTGTCGCCTTCGACGGCCTCGATCGTCGGGCCGGGCGACTGGCCGTTGTAGCCCCACAGGTTCGCGTTCATGCCGGGCGCCATCTCGCGCACGACGGGCTCGGCCGTCAGGTGGAACTCCTTCCAGCCGTTCTTCATCCGCCACGGCAGCGTCCAGCCGTTCAGCGTCGCGACGGGCGTGTACGGCCGGCCGTTCGGCGGCACGAGCGGCGGCTGCGTGCCGGTTTTCGTCATCGTGGGCGCTTCGGGCAACGACGCGGCGCCGGCCTTGCTGACCATCGCCGCACCGAGCAGCGCGGCGCCCGAGTGGCTGAGAAATTGTCGACGGGACACCATGTCAATGACCTTCAGGATGCGTTTGCGTCGCGGGCGCCGGTTGCGCCGCGGGGGTGGAAGCCGGCTGCGGCGCAGCGTCGGCACTGGAAGCGGGTTCCGGCCGGGCAGATGGCGTCGGACGCGACACGTCGCCCGGCGTCGGCAGCCGGCCCCCGACGGCCATCTGCAGATCGGTTTCGGCGAGCCAGTAGTCCTTCAGCGCATCGATGTAGCCGTTCACCGCGCCGACCTGTTCGCGTGCATCGGCCAGCAGCTCGAACACGCTCGCGAGCATCCCGTTGTAGCGCAGCAGCAGCTCGTCCGAGATCGTCTTGCGCAGCGGCACGACTTCGTCGCGGTAATGGGTGGCGACGTCGTAGCTCGTCACGTAGGCCGCATACGATTCGCGCACTTCGGAACGCGCGTCGATGGCCGTTTTCGCGAGCCGGTTCGCCGACTGCATGTAGATGGCCTCGGCCCGCGCGACCTTCGCGCCGCCCCAGTCGAACAGCGGAATCTCGACGCTGATCTCGAAGCCGTGCTCGTGACCCTTGCCGGTCTCGTAGTCGTTCACGTAGCCGAGATCCACCGCATTGACGAAGCGCGTGGCCTTGCTCAGGCCGAGCGACGACGCGACACCCTGCGTCTGCAGCTTCGCGGCCTGGATGTCGAGGCGGTTGCGCATCGCGAAACGTTCGAGATCGGGCAGGTCCGGCCGCGCTTTCGGCAGGTCGGGCAAGCGCTCGGGCAGCGCGTATCGCGTGCGTTCGCCCCACAGCCCCATCGCGCGCGTGAGCTTCTCGCGCGCGGCCACGGCCTGCTGGCGCGCCTTCGCGTGCTGCGCGGCCGCATCGGCGTGGAACGCCTGTTCCCGCGCGTAATCGAGGCGGCTGAAGTTGCCGGCCTGCCGCATGCGCTGCGCCAGTTCGGCGGCCGCACTCGCGGCATCGCGCACCTGCCCTGCATAGTTCGCGGCCTGTTCGGCCGCGACGGCCTCGACATACGCGCGGCGCGCGTCGGCGGCCACCTTCAGCATCGCGTCGGCGGTTTCGAGCTTGGTCTGCTCGAAGCGACGGCGTTCGATGTTCGTCGCGAGCGGCAGGGTCAGCAGCGCGAACACGTTCGCCGAGAACGTGCGGCCGAGCGTCAGCTCGCCGTCGCCGGCGCGGGTGCGGCTGAACGCGAAACGCGGGTTCGGCAGCCGGCCGGCCTGGACGAGATCGGCCTCCGACAGCCCCAGTTCCGCGTACGACGCCTGCAGGCCGCGGTTGTTCAGCAGCGCGACCTGTACCGCATCGTCGATCGACAGCGGCCTGGCGAGCAGTTCCTTCGTGCGCGTGTCGACGGCTTCACGGTCGGCGTCGGTCCTGACCACGACCGCGTCCTTGCCGATGCGCTCCGACGCGACGGACGACACCGCGTCGAAACCGCCGTCCTTCGAAAACGTCGTGCAGCCGGCGAGGAAGGCCAGCGCGGCCGCGGCCGCGCCGATCCTCGGCGAGATCGACAGCATCGTCATCGCGCGGCCTCCTCGTGCATCGAACGGGTAGCGCCGCCAGTCGCACGACCGGTCGTGCGCCCCTTCGCGGGCCGTTCCGTCACGTCGCGGTTCAGCTGTTTCCAGCCCGGGCCTTCGTCGTCCCGATACGGCCGGTAGCCGTCGAATGCGGACGTCACGGTGACGTCGGGCACCGCCGCGGCGGCGTCCGCCGGATCGGGCAGCGGGGTTTGCGCAGGCGCGAGCGACGGCACGATGGCCGCCGCGCCAAGCAGCGCCGCAGTAATCAATCGCATGAATGGGTCTCGTCGTGTGTCGTGCGGCGGACGCGATGCCGCCGCCGGAGCGGATTGCGGAGCACGGCCGGTCTGGGCCGCGGGCATGGTCTAGACGAGAAGCCGGCGCGGCGGCCTGTCGATGCCGCCGGTCAGGAACGACACGACCCCGGCCGCGGGCGGTGGCGAGACGATCGCCGCGCGAACGCCGGCCGCGACGGGGACGGCGGGCGCGCCCGACATGCCGGCGCCGACGCAGCAGGACACGCACGCGGAACACGCCGGCGCATGCCGGGCGTGGCTGTCGGCGTCGTGATGGCCGTCCTGCGCGCCCGGCATCGTGTGCGACGCCGCTTCCATCGGCGCGACGGCAACGCGTTCGCACTGCATCGAAACAGTCGCGAACGACTGGATCGGCAGGCTCAGCGCCAGCAGCACGACGAGGAGGAATTTGCGCCAGTACGACATGGATGCGGAATCAGGCAGGCAACGACCGGATGGGCCGGCGCGGCGCCGTGACAGCGCGTGCCGGGGGACAAGACGGCCGCAGCTTAGCGCCGTCGCGGTGACGACGACATGGCCGAAACATGACCGGATTTTCATGAAACGCGGGCGACGCGGCGCAAGCGCTTCATGACCATTCCGTCATCCGGCGGTCATTCTTCGCGCACGCTCGGCGCCCTATGCTCACGCGTTACACTGACCGGCTGGAATCACGGACAGCCTGCCTCACCATGCGGATACTGATAGTCGAAGACGAACCCAAGATGGCGTCGTACCTCCGGAAAGGGCTGATGGAGGCGAGCTACACGGTCGACATTGCGGAAACCGGCAAGGACGGGCTGTTCCTTGCGCTGCACGAGGATTTCGATCTCGTCGTGCTCGACGTGATGCTGCCGGAAATGGATGGCTTCGAGGTGCTCCGGCGCCTGCGCGCGCAGAAGCAGACGCCGGTGCTGCTGCTCACAGCGCGCGAGGCGATCGAGGACAAGGTCGCCGGGCTCGAGCTGGGTGCCGACGACTACCTGCTCAAGCCGTTCGCGTATGCCGAGTTTCTCGCGCGCATCCGCTCGCTGCTGCGACGCGCGCCGCGCAACGTGCGCGACATCCTGCATGTCGCCGATCTCGAAGTCGACCTGATCCGCCGCCGCGTGCGGCGCGCCGACACGCGCATCGACCTGACCGCGCAGGAATTCGCGCTGCTGCAGTTGCTCGCCGAACGCGAAGGCGAAGTGCTGACGCGCACCTTCATCACGTCGCAGATCTGGGACATGAATTTCGACAGCGACACGAACGTCGTCGATGCCGCGATCAAGCGCCTGCGCGCGAAAATCGACAACGCCTATGAGAAGAAGCTGATCCACACGATCCGCGGGATGGGCTACGTGCTCGAGGATCGTTCGTGACGCGCAGCAGCCCGGCCTCGTATTCGCTGCTGCGGCGCCTGACGCTGGCGTTCGCCGTCGTCGCCGCGCTCGTGTTCGCGCTGACCGGCGCGTACCTGTATCGCTCGCTGTCCGCCGAGCTGACGCGGCGCGACGACATCGAGATCTCCGGCAAGCTCAACCAGTTCCTGCAGCTTGCGCACGCGAGCGGTTCGGCTGCCGCGCTGCGCGCCGATCCGGCCGTGTTTCATGAAGTGCTGCTGTCACATCCGGGCGTCTATCTCGGCATCTACGACGCGCGGAACCGCGCGCTCGTCGAGCATTCCGACGAAGCCGGCCACACGCTGGCGTCGGTGATCGCCGCGCCCCATCCGGCCAGCGCAACCGGCACGCCGTTCACGTGCGCGCCGCCCGGCATCGGCACGTCGCGCTGCGTGTATGCGCGCGCCACGCTGCCGTCCGGCGATGCGATCCAGGTTGCGCTTGCACGCACGGCGACCGATCGCCAGTCGTTGCTCGAAAGCTATCGCGTCGACATCTGGCTCGCGGCGGCCGCGGGCGCGCTGCTGGTCGGCGCGCTCGGTTACGCGGTCGCGTCGCGCGGCCTGCGCCCGGTCGAGAGCCTCGGTCGCCAGACGTCACGCATCGAGGCGCACAACCTGAACGCGCGGCTCGACGCGCGTGGCGGCCCGGTCGAGCTGCGTGAACTCGCGACGTCGGTCAACCGGATGCTCGATCGCCTCGAACGCGCGTTCGTGCGGCTCTCCCAGTTCTCGTCCGATCTCGCGCACGACATGCGCACGCCGCTCGCCAACGTGATCAGTTCGTCGCAGGTCACGCTGTCGCGCGCGCGCACGACCGAGGAATACGAAGCGCTGATCGATTCGAACATCGAGGAATGCGAACGGCTGCAGCGGATGATCGAGAACATGCTGTTTCTCGCGCGCACCGACAATGCGCGCCAGCACTTGAAGACCGCCGAACTTGACGCGGGCGGCGAGTTGCGCCGGCTCGCGTCGTATTTCCAGGCGCTTGCCGATGAAACCGGCGTGCGCATCGACGTGCAAGGCGAAGCGACCGTCGTCGCCGATGCGACGCTGTTCCGGCGCGCCGTCAGCAATCTCGCGTCGAACGCGCTCGAACACGCGCAAGCCGGGTCGACGATCGAGCTGGCGGTGTCCACGCAAGGCGGCTATGCGGTCGTCGAAGTCACCAATCGCGGCGCCGCAATTCCGCCCGAACAGGTCGAACGGATCTTCGAGCGTTTCTACCGCATCGATTCGTCGCGGCACGGCGCGGCGCGCAACGCGGGCCTCGGGCTCGCGATCGTGAAATCGATCATGGAGCTGCATCGCGGCAAGGTCGAGGTCGCAAGCCGTGACGGGCGCACGACGTTTGCGCTTCATTTTCCGCGCGGCGCCGAACGGTAAGGCGTTTCCGGCGCGTGTCGCATCGGCATGACGGCCGCCGCGCCACCAGGCGAAGCACGACGACGACGCCCCTTCACTCCCCAGGTTCGCGCCGGATTTTCGCCTGGCGGCGATTGCGGTCGTTCAGTATCTGGTGCCGGCGATGGTCGGTCAGCTTCTTCCAGTCACGCGCCTCGTCGCGCGTGCGCAGGCAGCCGACGCAAAAGCCCGTCCGGCCGTCGAACGCGCACAGCTCGATGCACGGTGATTTCACGGCCACGGTCAGGCCGCCTTCGCAGGCGTCATCACTTCGACGGTCACGTGCGACACGCCGTCGAAACCCTCGATCAGCGCATGGTAGAAACGCGCGTCGCGCACCGTCTCGACGGTTTCGACCGACACGATCGCACTCATGTGGCCCGGCCCGACACGCCACACGTGAAGATCGTTGACCTTGTCGCCCAGCGCCTCGATCGCATCACGTATGCGCGCCGCCAGCTTGCGATCGACGTTGACGTCGAGCAGGATGCCGCCGGTATCGCGCATCAGCCCATACGACCAGTTCGCGATCACGAGCGCGCCGACAATGCCCGCAACGGGGTCCATCCAGACCCAGCCGAATGCACGTGCGAGCAGCAGGCCGACGATGGCCAGCACCGACACGGCCGCGTCGGCGATCACGTGAACGTAGGCCGACCGGATGTTGTGGTCGCGATGGGCCGCCGTGTGCGAACCGTGATCGTGATGCGCATGAGGGTCATCGTCGTGATCATGGTTGTGGTCGTGCCCATGATGATGACCGTGCCCATGGCCATGCCCGTGGTGATGGCCGCCGCTCAGCAGCCACACGCTGGCGAGGTTCACCGCGAGCCCCAGCACGGCAATCGGAATCGCTTCGCTGAAGTGAATGGGCACGGGCGCCAGCAGACGCGCAACCGCCTCGTAGCCGATCAGGATCGCGATCATCGCGAGCACGATCGCGCTCGTGAACCCGGCCAGGTCGCCCAGCTTGCCGGTGCCGAACACGAAGCGCGGATCGTCCGCATGCTTGCGCGCATAGGTATAGGCCAGCGCGGCGATCAGCATCGCGCCAGCGTGCGTCGACATGTGCAACCCGTCGGCGACGAGCGCGAGCGACCCGAACAGCGTGCCGCCGACGATCTCGGCCACCATCATTGCCGAGCACAGGCCGATGACCATCCACGTCCTGCGTTCGTTCTGCTCGTGCGCCGCACCGAGAAAGATATGGTCGTGCCCGGCGCCGAATGCGTCATCCTGGAAAGCGTTCATGTCCTGCCCCGATTACTTGAAATAGCTGTGCACCACGTCAATCAGCTGCTCGGTCGCGCTGCCTTCGTGTGCGTCAGGTTCGTGCGCATCGACCAGATGCTCGCGAATGTGGTCTTCCAGCACGACGGCCAGCAGCCCGTTCATCGCGCCGCGACAACTCGTGATCAATTGCAGGACCTCGTTGCAGCCGTGCTCCTCCCCGAGCGCACGCTCGATGGCCTCGACCTGGCCCTTGATCCGGCGCACGCGGTTCAGCAGCTTCTGTTTTTCACGAACGGTATGGCTCATCGACGACGGGCTCCTAGATAGGGAGGGGGAGTATATATCCGGAAGGGTTCCCGTATAGGGGAGAGGGGTATATTTTTTTGGGATGAAGGCTTGTCGAAAGGTATCCGCTCGGCTAGATGCGAAGCGTCAAGGCTGTTTCTCGGCGCGGGAAGTCTGGTCGTCGGCGCATCGACGCCGATGGCACCACGAGCACGATGATTGCCGGCGAACACACACGGCTCGACGCACGGCGATTTCACGGCCACGATCAGGCCGCCTTCGCAGGCGCCATTACTTCGGCGATCACATCGGAAACATCGTCGAATCGCACGTCACGCGCTGCATCGGCAGTCTCGACCGACACGATCGGGCATACGTGGCTCGTGCCGACGCGTGGCACAGGGACTGCGACGGGTTTCAGCACCCGGATCAGCGCAGCGAAATCGGAATTCTCGCCGCGACCCAATCTATCGTGGTCGGCGGCATCGAGATCGTCCGCGTGCTGTCGTACGCATCCGATGCGTCGAAGTAGATCAGCTTGCCGTCGTGGATCTCGATCGGATCGTTTCCAGGCCGGCCGCCCCAGAAGACGAAAAACAGCCGGGTAGCAAGTGTCGACCCGTGCTCATCGGCCACCACGATTTTGATCTGTTCGTTTTGATCAGCAAAGAGGACGTTGCCGCGTTGGCCACTTCCGCAGATGTTGACGATATAGGTTGTGCCATCGACCTGCTTGATGCCGCCGTTCAGTTTCGCGTTGTAGTTGTATCGCTGGCAGTCGGTTTCGTCGGTCGTGATCCCGCGAACGCTGACGAGATAGAAGAATGCCAGGAAGCCCAGCGTGACGATGGCCAGTCCTGCGCGCCTCGTTCTGCTGAAATGGCCGATATTTCTGACAAGCCGGTAGAAGTAGAGCACGAAGATGATCGACGTGATGGCGAAGATCGTGCTCTTCGCATGCTTGAGCGAGAAAAGCACGATCGCATTCCTGACGTCCACTGGCACGAACATCCATGCAATGGCGACAACCACGCATGTGACGACAACGGTCGAGACCGCTTTGAGAATGACGGCGGTCGCCTTCAGCTGGTAATACGGGACTTTTTTGACGTCGGGCATAGCGCTTGAATGACGATTCGCGAGAGAACCGGTCTCAGCGTAATCAAAACCCCGGCATTTCCAACGTCGATAACGAAGACAACTTGTCAGATCCAGCCGAACCTACGTAGGACATAGCGGTACGGGCAGTCTTCCGACGGCACGACTGTTACAGAAGGTTTCGTCGCCACACGGCTCAACATCTCGTCCTCGAGTTCCGCAGCCCCCTCGTCTGCCAATAAGGCGACCGTGTCAGCCTCCACGGGGGCTGGGCGCGTGGAGTGAACAGATTCGCGTCGACGGGCCGCAGTGGTATGTGTCCCGCATCCCGCCACGAACCTCCTCGACGAAATCGCCCCCCCGATCACACGAAGATGGTCACCAACCGCCCATCGATACCGCCGCAGATTGTCGGTCCATGCCAGTCGCTCCGGCACGGTTAGTCTGCCGGCCCTCAAAGGGCATTTGCAGCACGTCACCGACGAGATGCGCGTGTACTGCAGCGACGGGTTCTGCCGGACGGTCAACCTCGTCTTTGACAACGAGCACTTCCGCCTCTTTTGTGACCACTTCCGTCGGCCCGCGATCGACACATCACATCGGCCAGGTCATTGCGTGCCCAGTCATTCAGCGTCTCCCCATACCCACCGACCCGACAATGCCGTACGAAATGAATGCTTGTCGAAAGCAACCCGCTCGGCTAGACTGCCCTTCGTCTTTGGGGAGTAGCCTGCTTTCCGTCTCCGGAAAGCGAACGCGTCAACACACTCGGCCTGCGGCCGTGGCGCGTTCAGCCTGATCGGCCTGGCGAGACCATCGGCACATCGCGTCGTTCCTGGTCGGACGTCGGCGGATGTGTGCCATGGTTCGTCAACGTCCGACCACGGAGTCCCCATGTTCCCCGCCGCCCTCTCCCCGCGTTTCGCCGCCGTCCGCACGCATGCCTGCGGAGGTGCCGCATGACGTTCATGTTCGTCGAACTGGCGGTCATGCTGATCGTCATCCTCGTCGCCGCCGAGGTCTTCACCAATGCGCTCGAACATCTCGGCGAACGCCTGAAGATTTCCGAAGGCGTCACCGGTTCACTGTTCGCCGCCGTCGGCACCGCGCTGCCCGAAACGATGGTGCCGCTGCTCGCGCTCGCCGGCGGCACGGCGAACCCGGCCGTGAACGAGGAGATCGGTGTCGGCGCGATTCTCGGCGCGCCGCTGATGCTCGCCACGCTCACCACGTTCCTGATGACGCTCGCGGTGATCCGCTCGCGCGGGCCGCGCGGCACGATCACGCCCGAACGGACGGGTTTCGTGCGCGACCTGAACTACTTCCTCGCCGCGTTCTCACTGGCCACCGCCGCGATGTTCGTCCCGCATCACAACGGCGCCGTGCGCGCGCTGCTCGCCGCGATGCTGGTCGGGATCTACGTGATGTATGTCGTGATGACGTTCCGTGCGTCGAACCGGCTCGTCGATGCCGGGCATGGCACCGAGGCGCCGCACAAGATGTTCCTGTCGCGCGTGGGCTTGCCGACCAACCTGGCAACCATCGCGCTGCAGTTGCTCATCGGCGTCGCGCTGCTGGTCGGCGGGGCGAAGGGTTTCATTCACGGCGTGGAAGGCGTGTCGCACGTGCTCGGCGTCTCGGCTCTGCTGCTGTCGCTGATCATCGTGCCGATCGCGACGGAGTTGCCCGAGAAGGTCAACAGCGTGCTGTGGATCCGCCGCGGGAAGGACACGCTCGCGTTCGGCAACATCACCGGCGCGATGGTGTTCCAGGGCACGCTGCTGCCGGCGATCGGCATCATGCTGACGCCGTGGGAGCCGCGCCTCGAAGTGCTGACCGGCGTGATCGTCACGCTCGCGGCGGCCGCATGGCTGCGCGTCAATGCGCGCACGCGCGGGCTCGCGATCTGGGCGTTGCTGGCGAACGGCGCGGGTTACGCAGCCTATCTGTTCCTGACACTGGCCCGGTAACCCGGCTCACGCGGCACGGGCACGCTGCCGCGGTGCGAACGATGCACCGCCGCGCCGCGTGCCCGCAAGCGTGTCAGATGCGCTCCTGGTTCACACGCTGCGACAGCTGCTCGGCGCTTTCCTTGCGCTCGCTGTACCGGTCCGTCAGGTACGCGCCGACATCGCGCGTGAGCAGCGTGAACTTGACCAGTTCCTCCATGACGTCGACGACCCGGTCGAAATACGCGGACGGCTTCATCCTGTCGTCGTCGCCGAACTCCATGAACGCCTTCGCGACGGACGACTGGTTCGGAATGGTCAGCATGCGCATCCAGCGTCCGAGCACCCGCATCTGGTTGACCGCGTTGAACGATTGCGATCCGCCGCTGACCTGCATGACCGCCAGCGTCTTGCCCTGCGTCGGCCGTACCGCGCCGACCGACAGCGGAATCCAGTCGATCTGCGCTTTCATCACGCCGGTCATCGCGCCGTGCCGCTCGGGAGAGCACCACACCATGCCCTCCGACCATTGCACGAGCTCGCGCAACTCCGCCACCTTCGGGTGATGCTCGGGTGCATCGTCGGGCAACGGCAATCCGGCCGGATTGAAGATCCTGACATCGGCGCCCATGGCCGTCAGCAGCCGCGCCGCCTCCTCGACCAGCAGCCGGCTGAACGAACGCGCGCGCAACGACCCGTAGAGCAGCACGATGCGTGGCGGATGCGTCGACGGGCGCGCGGGTTGCAGCAGGCTCGCGTCCGGCACGCGAAACAGCGCGGCGTCGAGTTGCGGCAGATCGTTCAGGCGGTCAGACACGCTTGCCCTCCGCATCGATCACGATTTCGCCGTCTTCCTTCGCAAACGGCCCGTTCTGCGGATCGGGCAGGATATCGAGCACCCGTTCGGACGGGCGGCACAGCCGCGTGCCGAGCGGGGTGACGACGATCGGGCGATTGATCAGGAGCGGATGCGCGACCATGAAGCCGATCAGGTCGTCGTCGCTCCATTTCGGATTGTCGAGATCGAGCGCGTCATACGGTGTGCCCTTGCGACGCAGCACGTCGCGAACGGGGATGCCCATCGCCGCGATCAGCGCGCGCAACGCCTCTTTCCCGGGCGGCGTGTCGAGGTACAGCACGACACGCGGTTCGACGCCGCTGTTGCGTATCATCGCCAGCGTGTTGCGCGACGTACCGCAATCGGGGTTGTGATAGATCGTGATGTCGGTCATTTCCGGAATCCTGATTGATTTCACTTGCGCTCGTACCAGCCCTTCGAACGGTTGACCACGCGCACGACGAGCAGCATGACCGGCACCTCGATGAGCACGCCGACGACGGTCGCGAGCGCCGCGCCCGAGTGGAAGCCGAACAGGCTGATGGCCGCCGCCACGGCCAGCTCGAAAAAGTTGGACGCGCCGATCAGCGCCGACGGGCACGCGATGCTGTGTTTCTCGCCGACGATGCGATTGAGCCCATAGGCGAGCGCTGCGTTGAAGAACACCTGGATCAGGATCGGCACCGCGAACAGCGCGATCACCAGCGGCTGCTTCAGGATCGCCTCGCCCTGGAACGCGAACAGCAGCACCAGCGTGGCCAGCAGCGCGGCGATGGACCAGGGGCCGATCTTCGCCATCGCGCGGTCGAACGCCGCCTGCCCCCTGGCGAGCAACAGCCTGCGCCACGCTTGCGCGAGGATCACCGGGATGACGATGTAGAGCACGACCGACGTGAGCAGCGTCGCCCATGGCACCGTGATGGCGGACATCCCCAGCAGCAGGCCGACGAGCGGCGCGAAAGCGATCACCATGATGCTGTCGTTCAGCGCGACCTGCGACAGCGTGAACAGCGGATCGCCGCCGGTCAGCCGGCTCCACACGAACACCATCGCCGTGCACGGCGCGGCGGCCAGCAGGATCAGGCCGGCGATATAACTGTCGATCTGGTCGGCCGGCAGCATCGGCGCGAACAGCTGCCGGATGAACAGCCAGCCGAGCAAGGCCATCGAGAACGGCTTGACAAGCCAGTTCACGACGAGCGTGACGCCGATCCCCCGCACGTGCTGGCGAACCTCATGCAACGCGCCGAAGTCGACCTTGACGAGCATCGGCACGATCATCACCCAGATCAACAACCCGACGGGCAGGTTGACCTGCGCGTATTCCAGGCGGCCGATGCGCTGAAAGAGCCCCGGCAGTGCCAGGCCCAGCGCGATGCCGAGCACGATGCACAGCGCCACCCAGACGGTCAGGTAGCGTTCGAAAAATCCGATGGCGGGCCGGGCCGCCGCGGCTCGCGACGGGGCCGCGTGCGAGCCGCTCATGTGCGATCCCCGCAGCAGGCCGGCGCCGCCGGCACGCCGCACGCAGCGCCGGCGCAGCAGTTTTCGGTCAGGAACCCGATGAGGCCGCTCATCGATTCGAAGTTCGCCGCGTAATAGATGAACCGGCCGTCCTGACGCGCGGTGACCAGCTCCGCATGCGACAAATCCTTCAGATGGAACGACAGGCTCGATGGCGACAGCCCGATCTGCTGGGCGATCGCACCGGCCGGCAGCCCTTGCGGCCCGGCGACGACCAGCGCGCGAAAGATGGCCAGGCGCGCTTCATGAGCAAGCGCGCCCAGGGCGCGCACGACGAGATTGGAGTCCATGGCGCGAAGGATAGCGCCTTCATTTCCATATTTCAAGAATTGTTGAAATAAAGGTGTCCATCTCCTGCCGAACGGCATAACCGGGCGGGCGAGGCACCGGCATGCCGTCAGGTCAGGACGCCTTCACGAGCTTGACGATCGTCAGCGTGCCGTCGACCTTCTCGATCCGCACCTTGACCTTGTCGCCCGCATGCGCGTGCTCGAGCATCGCCGCGTCCTTCGCCTTGAACGCCATCGTCATCGGCGGCATCCCGACGTTGTCGAGCGCGCCGTGCTTCAGCGTGATCCGGCCGCTCGCGGCATCGACCTTCTTCACTTCGGCATCGGTCAGCGCGGCGTTCGACTCGGCCGCACCGCCCGACGACATCTTCATGCCCGACATGTCCATGCCGGCCATGTCGCCGGCGGCGAAGGCCGGCGCGGTGAAAGCGCCGCTCGCACGCTACCGCGCCAGCGCGTCGGCCTCCAGCACGGCGCGCACCGCCGGCCGCGCACGCACCCGCTCGTACCACGCACGCAGATGCCCATACCGGGTCAGGTCGATATCCGCGTTGTACACCGACCGCATCCAGTCGGCCTTGCCCCAGCCGGTCAGCGCGAACAGGTAGGCATCGGCAACGGTGAACGTGTCGCCGGTCAAGTATGCGTTGCCGTCGAGCTGGCGGTCGATCCATGCAAAACGGCTGTCGAGCTTCGTTCTCGCCGGATCGACGTATTTCCCCGCCTGTACCGCATACAGCAGCGGAATGAACCCCTTGTGGATCTCGGTGCCGAGAAAATTGAGCCATTCCATCAACCGGTAGCGCGCGAGCGTCCCGTACTTGGGCGCAAGCGCGGCTTCCGGGCACAGATCCGCGAGATACTGCGCGATCACCGGGCCTTCGCGCAGCAGCGTGCCGTCGTCGAGTTCGAGCAGCGGCACGTAGCCGAGTTCGTTCACATCGTAGTAATTGCGCCCGTCTTCAATGACGTGCTTGCGTGCGTCGACCTTGATGATCTCCGCGTCGATGCCGCCTTCGCGCAGCACGATGCAGATGGCCTGCGAACAGCTTCCAGGTGCGTGATAGAGCTTCATGCGTTTCCTTCGTGGGTTGTCCATGTATCGATTCGCCGCGACGCGGGCGCTAATATCTCGCATCGGCGCATCGCCGGGAAGACGGCAGTCGTTTGTGCCGTAGTCACAAAAAATTTACCGACCAGGATTCAGCACGATGAAAACGAGTGCGACCGGATGTTCCGTTGAAGAAGCGATGCGCCTGCTCGGCGGCCGCTGGCGGCTGCTACTCGTGTCGTATCTGCTCGACGGGCCGCGACGCTTCAGCGACCTGCGCCGCGACATGCCCGGCATCTCGCAGCGCATGCTGACGCTCGACCTGCGCGCACTCGAAGATGCCGGGCTCGTGCGGCGCACCGTCTATCCGGAGGTGCCGGTGCGGGTCGAGTACGACCTGAGCGCCGACGGCGACCGGCTGCGGCCCGTCGTCGAGGTCATGCGCGAATTCGGGCTATGGCTGAAGGCGCGCGATGCCGATGCGACGTGCGATACCGGCGTGACGCCCGGCGCGGCAGCAGCGGCCGGAACCGCCCTTCATTCGAACCGATAACCCCTACCATCCTTACGCAGGAACCCCGTTCATGGAACTTCACGCTACCGTCGGCGCGGCGACGTCCGACCTCGACGACGACGAAAGCTTCGCCAACATCTACTGTCACGACGCCGAGCAGGACTATTGCTTCGCGCTGTCGCGCTTTCCGGACGACACGCTGATCGAAGTGATGGTGCGCGACCAGATCATCTGGCGCGTCAAGGATCTGTCGGTGACGCTGACGGACGACACGATCGACATCGAGATCGAACCCGGCATCGCCGCGCGACTCGACGGCCAGACGCGTTACGTGATCCATCTCGCGCCCGGCCAGTACGATCCGGCCACGCTGCACGCCGCGCTGAAGGAGATCTTCGCGGGGAAAAGCGGGTTTCAGGACGACAGCACGCGCGGTTAACGGCTCAACCGCACCGTCATCGTCGCCTTCGCGAGGGCCTGGTAGTGAGCGGTGTAGCCGACGACCGCTGGCGTCGCGTCAGGTTCGACCGGCAGCTTCGCCACCTTGAGCGCGGTCAGCGTAATGACGTAGCGATGGGTGTCGCCCTGCGGCGGGCACGGGCCAAGATAGCCGACATGGCCGGTGTCGTTCTTCATCGGGACGGCCCCCGCCGGCAGTCCGGCAACGTCATTGCCCGAACCGGGCGCGATGCCATGCGCCGACGCCGGTATGTCGGCGACGACCCAGTGCCAGAATCCGGAGCCCGTCGGTGCGTCGGCATCGAACATCGTCAGCAGGTAGCTTTGCGTGCCTTCCGGAACACCGCTCCACCGTATGGATGGCGAAATGTTTTGACCGTGACAGCCGAAGCTGTCCGATACCTGCGCGCGACCGAACGCGCCGCCGGCAAGCTCCGCGCTTTCGATCGAGAAATCGCCCGCCCGTGCCGTACCGGCAGCGAGCATCGCCACGCAAAGGGCGAAACCGGGCTTGACTATCGTCATCGTCACCTCACCAGCAAGCAGGAATGGAACGGACATTCTTGCAATCGCGCCGGCCCCGAACAAGACAAGCAAAGGTACCGGTATCGCGACTACCCGGTAATGTCCGGCCATGCCGGCCCCGCTCGCGGAACGAGCCGGATGCCGATACATTGGCGGCAAACGGAAGTCTTGGCCGGCCGCTTCCATCCTCATTCACGCCCTTCATGCCTGATCCGACCATGACGCGCCCTTCACGACTGCGTTCGCTGCTCCACGGCTCCATGCTGTTCGTCGCCTGCGCATCGATCGCGCCCGCCGCGCAAGCGGCCAAACCGCTGCTCACGTTCAAGGTCGACGACACCGTCACGGCCCGCGTCGAACGGGCGGACAGCGAGCACGTTACCGTGCGCCTCCTGCCGAGCGGCAAGACGCAGACGCTCGACGTGAGCGCCGCCGACGAAGAAGGCCGCTATCACCTCGCGTCGGACGACTACAACTTCGACGGCCACCGCGATCTTGCGATGCATGCCACGCTCGGCATGGTGAACGATGGCTACGGCATCTACCTGTACGACACCGCGCGCCAGCAGTTCGAGCCGTTGCGGATGCCCGCGAGCGACATGCCGCACGGCAATTGCGACGGGCTGGTCAACGTCCAGGCGAAGCCGAAGGAGCGCACGCTGTACAGCTCGTGCCGCGGCGGCCCGATCTGGTACACCGATGCGTATCGCTTCGACGGCAGCGGCAGGATGTACCTGTACCAGTCGAGCGAAGCGATACCGGACGACCTGCGCGACCTGCTCGACACCGACCACGGCCCGTCGTCGATGCTGCTGACCTCCGACGCGCAAGGCAAGCGTGTCGCGCGTCGCCCCGACGCCTATGGCGGCGGCACCGTCACGTTCAAGGTGCGCCCGGCACGCCTGCCGCTGCACGATGCGATGTCCGATGCACCCACGCGCCGTTATGTCGTCGCGGGCGACACGGTGGAGGTGATCGACGCGAGCGCCGATTTCCAGTGGCTGAAGGTGCGGTATCGCAACCCACATGCGGGCGCGGTGCAGGGCTGGGTCAGTGCGAAGGAGGCGATGGGCAACTGATGCAAGCGGTCGCGTATTCGCCACGCTTCCCACATATTGAACGCCGAACATCCCATTAATAGGGATACCTGCCCAAATGTTGACGCGCTTCCCGCCGCGACTCTAACGTTCTCCCCTACGCCATTCGATTCGGCCGCCCCGCTCGCGGGCGACGGCCGGGCATGGAACACAGGAGACAACCGTGGCTCAATCCGCGTCGCGCACCCACGCGAACCCGCCGGATCGATTGCCCGCCCACGCCGGCATCGCATCCGATTCAACCGCCCGCGCGGCCGCCGCGCAGGCAGCACCGCCCAGCCGCAAGCGCCTGCTGATCCTCGCGCTGCTGTTCATCACGGTCGTGATCAACTATCTCGACCGCAGCAACCTGTCGATCGCCGCGCCCGCGCTGTTCAAGGCACTGAACATCGATCCCGTGCGCGCGGGCCTCGTGTTTTCCGCGTTCGGCTGGACCTACGCGCTGATGCAAGTGCCGGGCGGCTGGCTCGTCGACAAGGTGTCGCCGCGCGTGCTGTATGCGGGCGCGCTCGCGCTGTGGTCGGCCGCGACGTTGCTGCTCGGTTTCGCCGGTTCGTTCGTCGGGCTGGTCGTGCTGCGTCTCGCGGTGGGCGCGCTCGAGGCGCCGGCCTACCCGATCAACAACCGCGTGGTGACGACGTGGTTCCCGACCCGCGAGCGCGCGAGCGCGATCGGCGGCTACACGTCGGGCCAGTTCGTCGGCCTCGCGTTCCTCACGCCGGTGCTCGCATGGCTGCAGGTGCATCTGGGCTGGCACATGGTGTTCGTCACGACCGGCCTCGCCGGCATCGCATGGGCCGCGATCTGGTATGCGGTGTATCGCGAGCCGCGCGCGTTTCGCGGCGTCAATGCGGCCGAGATCGCGCTGATCCGCGACGGCGGTGGCCTCGTCGATCTCGAAGACCGCATCGCGGCGCGCACCGAACGCGCACCGTCGACGTGGCGCGACCTTGGCGTCGTGCTCGGCCGGCGCAAACTGTGGGGCATCTACCTCGGCCAGTTCGCGCTGAACTCGACGCTGTGGTTCTTCCTCACGTGGTTCCCGACCTACCTCGTCAAGTACCGCGGAATGGACTTCATCAAGTCGGGCTTCCTCGCGTCGCTACCGTTCCTCGCCGCGTTCGTCGGCGTGCTGTGCTCGGGCGTGCTGTCGGACTGGCTGATGCGTCGCGGCGCGTCGCAGGGCTTCGCGCGCAAGCTGCCGATCATCTCGGGGCTGCTGATCTCGACCTGCATCATCGGCGCGAACTACGTCACGTCGACCGGCTGGGTGATCGCGTTCATGACGATCGCGTTCTTCGGCAACGGCTTCGCGTCGATCACGTGGTCGCTCGTGTCGGGGCTCGCGCCCGCGCGGCTGATCGGCCTCACGGGCGGCGTGTTCAACCTTATCGGCAACCTGTCCGCGATCGCGACGCCGATCGTGATCGGGCTGCTCGTGAACGGCGCAGACTTCTCGCGCGCGATCACCTACATCGCCGCGATGGCACTCGCGGGCAGCCTGTCATACGGTTTGCTCGTCGGCAAGGTCGAACGCATCGACGCATGAGCCTCGCGAGGGCGGCACACGCGTGCCGCCCTGCCTTGCCGCCGCCCGCGTACCGCGTCAGAACCGCTGAAACCCGTCGCGCGCGAGATCGTGCGGATTGCCCGCCACGTAGTCGAGTGCGCACGCGTCGGTATCGATGCCGACGGTCAGCAGCGTCTCCCAGCGCTCGGTGTCGGGCATCGACGGATCGGCGTGGAAACACACGACGGCCTGATCGCCGGCCGCACCGCACATTGCCGCCGCGCGCTCGCGCACATCGGCGCTCGTCATCCCGTTCACGACTTCGTTCAGGTGCGCGAAGCGTTCGCGCGTGGTCGAGCTGTCGGGCATGCACTCGCCGCCGCTCAGCGCGCGATCGAGGAAGTGGTTCGTATGCAGCAGCCAGCCGTCCGGACGCGGCACCACCACGGCGACACCCGACGGGCTCAGCTCGATGCTCGCCGCGCGCGGGTTCGCGTCATGCCGCGTGAACACGGTCAGCACCGTGGACGCGCTCACGCGCGCGGTGCGCGCGAGTTCGATCGCCTCCTGCACCGTCGCCGCATCTTCCAGCAGGCGCCGCGCGATCGCATGCACGGGCACACCGGCGCTGTCGTTGTCGCTCGCGTGATGCAGGATGTTGAAGTGCAGCCCGAGCCCCGCGCTGTTCACGCCGAGCTTCGCGAGCATCCCGAACTCGGAGAACAGCTTGACGGTGCGGCCGTGCGGCGTCGCGAACCGCATCAGCAGCCCCTGCGGCGCGAGGCTGTCGTGCCAGTCCCACGTCTGCAGCGTGCGCGGCGCGTGCGGGCCGGCCGGCGCGTAGACGGTCGTCGAGCACTCGCCTTCGGCCGACGCAGGCGCGGTCGCGAGAATCTCGGTGCGCGCGTTCAGGCACGCGAGCTGCCAGCGCGGCAGGTCGACGCCGTCGGCGATCGCGTCGACTTCGGCGGCCAGCCGCGGGCACCACGCACCGAGCGCGGCAAGGCTCGCTTCGCCGATCTCTCGCGCGCGCTGCGGCTCGATGCCGAGCTTCGGGAAGAACGCGAGGTAAAGCGCGACCGTCTCGCGAATCTCGGCGGCGAAACGCGCGCCGATCAGGCGGCCGCGCTCGTGCGGATCGGTGAGGTCGGTCACGAAGGTGTGCAGCTTCAAGGTCAAATCTCCTGGGTTGAATGCGTTCCGGGCAAGCGCGGCCCGGAACGTGATGCATGGCGCAGCCGGTCGACCGGCATGCGGGCCGGCCGGAACGGCGAGACCCGTCAGAACGGTCAGAACGAATAGATGAACTGCATCCCGGCCAGGTCGTTGCTGCGCGCGTACGTGCCGTTGCTCTTCAGGAACACCGGATGGTTCGCCGCGTCGTGGCGATACTCGAGCTTCACGGTGATCTGCTGCGTCGGATAGAACAGCAGGTCGGCCGTGATCGCGTAACGCTGCGCGCCCTTGCACTCGGTGCCGTTCGTCGACGAACCCTGGAAGCACGCCGGATCGATGCCGAAGCCGCTCGACCCGTTCACCGACGGATTGCCGCCCGCGAGCCCGTACTGGATGTTCGTGCCGCCGCCGCCGTTCGACGTGTTGTTCAGGTAGTCGAAACGCAGCGTCGCGCCCATGCGGCCGACCCACGCCTGCGTCCACTTCGTATGGCCGAGCAGCGACATCCCGTACCAGCGTGCGGTACCGCCGTTCCACGCACCCTTCTGCAGCTCGCCGTAGTCGACCTGCGCGTTGACCTGCGTCTTGTCGTGCGTATAGGTCACGTCGGCTTCCACGTACTTGTAGAGGCCGGTCGGCGACGAGCCGTTGCACTGGTAGCCGTAACCGCCCGCCGTCGCGCACGGCGAGAACAGCGACTGCCGGCCGAGCATCGCGGAAATGCCGAAGTCGAAGGCGGTCGACGTCGCGTTGTCGAACCGCGCGGTGATCGTCGGCGTCCAGTTGGTCTTCGTCGTGTTGTTCGCCGCGTTCGCGATCGCGCCGGCGGTGCGCAGCACCTCGTTGCCGATCACGACCTGCCAGAAGCGCGTCATCGCCGCGTTGGAGCCCTTCAGGCCGACGCCGATCAGGTTGCCCGGTTCGCTGAAGTCGTACAGCAGCCCGTGCGTGAGCGTCAGCATCTGGGTCGACGGCTGCACCTCGTAGCCGGCGAGGCTCGGCATCATCCCGATCTCGAAGGTGCGCGTCGTGCTGAGGGGCACGGTCACCACGGCCTGCGTGACGATGTTGTTGCCGACGCCGCCGTGCGAATTGCTGAACACGTTGCCGAAGCCCCGGTTCGGCTGGATCACGACCTCCGCCGACGGTGCCATCGGGCCGACGCCGAAGGTCTTCTTGATGTCGAGGTAGACGTCGCCGATCGTGCTGTTGAAGTAGTCGTACGCGCCCGGATCGTGGTTCAGGAACTGGAACCCGGACGTGCGCTGTGCGCGGTTGAACAGGTACACGGGATCGACGTAGCCGGTGATGCTCAGGCCCGCGAGCGGGCCGGTCGTCGCGGCTTCCTGCAGCGAGTCGACCTTCAGCGACGCGTTCGCGATCTGCTCGCGCATCTGCTGCAGGTCGTCGTTCGTGAACGCCGGTGCGGAATCGGCGGCCGGCGCGGCGGCGGCCGTGTTGATCGAACCGATCCTTGCGCCGCTCGATGTTGCGGTGGCGGCGCCGGCTGCGTTGGCGGCCGTCGCGGTGCCGGGCGCCTGCGCGGCCAGCATGCTCGCGCGCAACTCGTTCACCTGCTGCTGCAGCGCGGTGACCTGCGCCTGCAGCGCCTTCATCCTGCTCGCATCGGTCGCCTGCGGCGTGTGCGCGAATGCCGTGGCCGCGTCGAACGCAAGCAGGCACAGCGCCGTCATGTGTTTGAGTTTCATGTTCTGGGTGGTCGTCGGGACGAGCGCGCCCCCGCCCGCCGCGATCAGCGGCGGGGCGCGCTAAAGGTGTGCGGGAATCGGGGAAGCGGCGGCCGGCTTACTCGGTCTTCAGCTTCGTCCAGAGACGGTTCTGCAGACGCATCAGCTCAGGCGGAACCGGCTTGCTGAGGCTCAGCTTGCGGATCACGTCGGCGGGCGGGAACACGGCCGGATCGCTCGTCACTTCGGCGCGCACGAGGCGCTTCGACGACGGCACGGCCGACGGGTACGACGTGTCGTTGGTCAGGTTCGCGCTCTCCTTCTCCGACAGCACGAAGTTGACGAACTTCAGCGCGGCGTCCGGGTGCGGTGCATCCTTCGGCACGGCCATCATGTCGAACCACATCGCGCTGCCCTCGGTCGGGATCACGTACTTGATGTGATACGGCTTCTTCGCGGAAGCGGCCGCGATCCGCGCGGAGTTCACGTCGCCCGACCAGCCGAGCGCGAGGCAGATGTCGCCGCCCGCGAGATCGTTGATGTAGCTGCTCGAATTGAACTGCGTGATGTACGGGCGCACCGACTTCAGCAGCTCGTACGCGGCCTGGTAGTCGGCCGGGTTCGTCGTGTTCGGGTCCTTCTTCAGGTAGACGAACGCCATCCCGAACGCATCGACCGGCGAATCGAGCACCGACACGCCGCAGTGCTTCAGCTTCTGCGCATACTTCGGATCGAACAGCAGCGCCCAGCTGTCGAGCGGCGCGTCGTTGCCGAGCGCGGCCTTCACCTTCTCGACGTTCATCCCGAGCCCGTCGGTGCCCCAGGTCCACGGAATGCCGTACTGGTTGCCCGGATCGTCCTTCGCGAGCGCCTTCAGGATTTCCGGGTCGAGCAGCCCGTAGTTCGGCACCTGGCTCTTGTCGATCTTGCGGAAGATGCCCGCCTGCAGCTGCCGCGCCCAGAAGATGTCGGACGGCACGACGACGTCGTAACCCGACGTGCCCGACAGCAGCTTCGCCTGCAACGTCTCGTTCGAATCGAACTCCTGGTAGACGACCTTGATGCCGGTCGCCTTCTCGAAGTTCGCGATCGTCGCCTTGCCGATCGAGTTGCCCCAGTTGTACACGTTGACGACGTCCGCCGCGTGCGCAACCGGCGCGCCTGCCCCCAGCACGCCGCCCAGCGCGAGCGCCGCGCATGCCGTTCCCAGATGCCTGCTCCAATCCCCTGCCATGGTTTCCTCCGTCGATATCATGGTCCGTTCTCGATGAACGGGTGTGTGCTTCGGTCCGGAAAAATGTAGCCAGAGGAAATTGGCCGGTCTGCCCTGCCAATAGGGGGACACGCCGCACAATCGGCGCACCCGGTTCCGGCCGGATGCGCCGAGCCGCAAAAAACGAAAGCATACCGAAATATTAAGTCACCGCTTCGTCAGCCGGGATGCGCGTTCAGCATGCCTGCATACCCGTGCGCGCGCCGAAATCGTCGCCCACGTGCGTGATGCGGCCGCCCATCATCGTCAGCCCGACGTCGATGCGGCCGATGTCGTACTGGCCGACCTCGAACAGGTCGTTCTCGAGCACGACGAGATCCGCGCGCTTGCCGGGCGTCAGCGAGCCGACCTCGTGCTCCATCCCGAGCTGGTACGCGCCGTGGATCGTGTACGCGGCGATCAGTTGCGGAATGCTCAGGCGCTCGGCGATGTCCGGGAACACCGGCGCATCGGGCTCGCCCGCGAGCTGGCGCGTATGGCCCGACTCGATGTGTTCTAGCGGCTTGTGCTGGCAGCGGCACTGGCATGCGAGGCCGTCCATGCCGATCGACACCGTCACGCCTTCGTCGAGGAACGTGCGGAACTTGTACATGCTGCTCCAGCGCTCGTGGCCGTAGTGGTCGCGCAGCTGCTCGGTGTACGCGTCGACCACACCCCATTGCAGCTGCGTGTTCGCCATCACGCCCGCGCGGCGAAAGCGCGGGATGTCGTCCGGATGCGTGAGGAATGCGTGCGTGATCACGTGGCGGCGGTCGCGCGGCGGGTTCGTGCGGTTCACCGCGTCGAAGCCGTCGAGCGCCATCCGCACGGCGGCGTCGCCGACGCAATGGACCATCACGTTCGCGTTCGCGCGATCTGCTTCGAGCAGGTAACGGTTGAACGTGTCGGCCGGCATCGTCGGTGCTCCACAGGTGTCCGGGCGGTCCGCGTACGGTTCGAGCAGGTACGCGGTGTGGTTCGCCTCGGTGCCGTCGAGGAACAGCTTCAATGCGCGCGCCTTCACGAGCGGCGAATCGTACTGCTCGCGATACCGGACGAGCGTGCCGACCGGATCGTCGATCTCGCCGATCACCGCGACGCTGCCGACCACCCGCAGCTTCAGGTCGCCCGCGCGCTCCATCGTCTGCAGCGTCTCGTACAGCAGCGACTGGTCGCCGCTCGCGTCGAAGAAGCCCGCGTCGAACACGGTCGTCACGCCGGCCGCGCACAGCTTCTTCTGCCACGGCGGGATCGATTTCAGGTACAGGTCGATGCCGGTCGGCAGCAGGCCGGCCGCGCTGATCCGCTGCATCAGCAACGAATACGCGGCGCCGTCGACGATCAGGCCGGTCGGCTCGCCGGTCGCCGCGTCCTTCTCGAACCAGCTCGCGCCTTCCTGCACGGGCGGCGTCGACGCGTCGATGCCGGCGATCTCCAGCGCCTTCGAGTTCACCCACATCGTATGGAAATCGGTCGACAGAAGGCACACGGGGCGATCCGCACAGATCGCGTCGAGCGTCTCCTTGCGCAGCAGCGCGGGCGGAATCGTCGCCTGCACCCAGCCCATTCCGGTGATCGCCGGCTCATCCGGATGCGATTCGACATACGCGCGCAGCGCGCCGAGCACCTTCTGCGGATCCTCGTAATTCACGAACGCCTGGAACGCGAACGCGGTCGTCTCGAAGTGCCAGTGCGATTCGACGAAGCCCGGCAGCACGAGCCGGCCGGCCGCGTCGACGACCTTCGTCTGCGCGCCGACGTACGCCTGCACGGCCGCGGTGTCGCCAACGTAAACGATCCGGCCGTCGCGCACGGCGACGGCCTGCGCCCAAGGCTTGTGCGGATCGACGGTATAGACCTTCGCGTGGGTCAGAACGAAATCCGCCGGCGTCGTGGCGGCGTGCGTCGGTTGCATCTGCATGGCCTGTCCTTTCTGGTCATCAGGTTTTCGAAGTGCTTTCACTATAGGCAGACGATTCGCGCCGGTATGCCCCCCCGCCGCCGGGGCTTCCGCGAATTCCGGCCGCCGCACGCACGGTCTTGTCGTCGTTTTGGGGACAACGCACGAAATCCGTGGGGGTGATCCGGTGAATTCCCGGCTGACGCGTGCACGGCGTTCGCGTAACGTCGCGCTGTCCCCTGACCGCCTTCGTCCGACCATGCGACTTCTCCAGCCCGACCCTGCCGCTCGCGGCCACTACCTGATCGGCGTGCGTCCCGATTCACTCGGCGCGACGCTGCGCGCGGTCGGCACGCCGGATTTCGTCGGCGCGGTCACGGAGTTCGTCAACGACAGCATCGATGCCGACGCCGTGCACCTCGAGCGCTGGCGCGCCGACACGGGCAGCACGTCGGGTTTCGTCGTCGAATGGCTCGGCAGCGGCAGCCTGCGCTTCGCGGCCGATACGCTGCGCGTGATGGACATCTACTACCAGGACTACTGCCAGGCCGATCCGCTGGTCGCGCCGCTGCGCGGCAAGCCCGGCACGCTGCTCGTGCAGCGCCATGTCGACGGCATCGCGCAGGGCGAGTTCCGCCGCCGGATCTTCGACGAGCCCGGCATCGGGCAGGAATGCCTGCTCGTGCACGGCAACGCGCACCTGCAGTACGCGCTCGGGCTCGCGCGCACGGTCGGGCGCGCCGCGTTCACCACGGACGAGCTGTTTCACTTCCGGCAGATGGTCGACCTGCTGTTCCCGATGTTCGAGCTGCATGCGCGCACCTGTGCGGCACGGCGCGTGGCGGCGGTGTCGGTGAATGCCGCGTCGCAGGCGGGCTTCGATGCGCGCCTCGAACGGCAGGACGTGCAGCTGTCGCGCCGCGAGCACGAGATCTGCCGGCTGATGCTGTGCGGGCGCTCGGTGCCCGAGGCCGCGCAGCAGCTCGACGTGAAGCTGTCGACGGCCGAGTCGTACGTGAAGCGCGCGTTCGCGAAGCTCGGCGTGCGCACGCGCCGCGAGCTGTTCGACTGGGTACTGGTCGACTGCTGAACGCGCGGCCTGGATTTACGCGGCCAGCGCGGCCGCCTTGATGTTGAAGGCGCGCAGCAGGTCCTCGCAGAACGCGTCGACGATCGGCTTGTCGCTCGTGCTGCGCTTCATCGCGAGATGCAGCGGCACGTCGAAGCTGAACGTCGCGCGGCCGACGGCCTTCACGAGCCCGCGCTGCTCGAACGGCTCCGCGT
Source organism: Burkholderia sp. LK4 (assembly GCF_001043615.1). Taxonomy (NCBI): domain Bacteria; kingdom Pseudomonadati; phylum Pseudomonadota; class Betaproteobacteria; order Burkholderiales; family Burkholderiaceae; genus Burkholderia; species Burkholderia sp. LK4. Next base: position 10,379 of record NZ_LDUL01000043.1, on the reverse strand, counting down.
AGTGCGCGGGCAGGTAGCCGAGATGGCCGCCCGACAGGATCAGGATCGTCGCGGCCTCGATGCTGTCCGCGCTCGCGGTCACGCGTCGCTCGGGCAGCGGATACTGCTCCTCCGGCACCGGATAGGTGCGCCACACCCAGTCGTGCAGTTGCAGGTCGTCCGCCGTCACGGGCCGCGACGCATGGAACAGCGGATGCCCGCGCCCGCAGTAGATCACCTGCTGCTCGGTGAACAGCGGCGTGTAGAGCAGCCCGGGCACGCGATGCCAGAAATACCCGATCGCGAGATCGAGCTGGTTGTTGACGAGGCTTTCCTCGAGTTCCTGCGGCGACGCGACCTTCATCGCGAACGTGACGGCCTGGTCGCGCTTGCGGAATGCACCGATCGCGTCGGCCACGCGCGCGTTCTCGACGAGCGGCGCCTGGCCGATCAGGCCGATCGACAGCGTGCCGACCAGCTTGCGGTCGATGTCGCGCACGCGCGCGACGAATTCGGAGGTCGCCGCGACGAGCGTGCGCGCGGTGGCCGCGAAGCGTTCGCCCTTCGACGTCAGGCGAAAGCCGCCGCGCCCGCGATCGCACAGCTTGAAGCCGACGCGCGCTTCGAGCGCCGACAGCTGCGTGCTGATGGTCGACTGGCGCACGCCGAGCGACGCCTCGGCGGCCGTGATGCCGCGTGCGTCGACGACGGCCAGAAAGACCCGGATGAGCCGGAGATCGAGATCGGAAGTATTCGAGAACATGCCTGAAGCCACTGCGCGTGTGCGCGTTGCCCGGCCGGCACGACGCGCATCACGCGTCACGCCCGCCGCCTTCGCCGATGAACCGGACCGGACGCGCGCCGCCATCGGCAGCGGCGCGCGTCGAAACCGTCATTCAGGTGCCACCGCGAGCGCGCGTTCCATGCCGAACACGGCCGGCCGCAGCCGCCGGTAGCACAGGAACGCCACCGCGCACAGCACGATCGCCGCGATCAGCGCCGACTGCGTGCCTGCGCGCTCGATCAGCGAGCCGCCCGCGACCGAGCCGACGCCATAGCCGAGCGCGACGCAGCCCGGCGACAGCGCGGCCGACTTGCCGACCAGGTCGTACTGCGGAATCGTCGCGTAGATCAGCAGCGCGCCGCCGGTCCAGCAGCCGATGAACACGACCGCGCCGAGCGTGAACGTCATGGCCGATGCCGGCATCGCGAGCAGCACGGCCGCGACCGCGCAGCCGCCGAGGTTGACGAGCGCCCAGCGGCGCAGGCCCGCGCCCGCGCCGAGCTTCGGCATCGCCGCGCAGATCACGAGGCTCGCGATGTTCGCGATGCCGAGCACGAGCGACACCGACCTGCCGCTCAGGCCCGCCGCGGTGCCGATCTTCTCGAGGAAGGTCCACACGACGCCGACGCCGCCGTACAGCGCGAGCTGCGCGCACAGCACGAGCATTGCGCCCCGGCGGTCGATGCGGCCGGCGACGCCGGCCGGTGCCGGGGCGGCCAGCGTCTCGCCCCGGCGAAACAGCGGCGTCGCGAGCACGAATACGCCGAGCACGCATGCGACGAAACCGAACACGCCGTGCGCGCCCCATGCGTCGCTCAGCATCGGGAAGATGTAGGCCAGCAGCACCATGCTCCACGTCACCTGCCCCATCAGCATGATCCCGAGATTGCGTTCCGGCGCGCGCGAGTACGACAGGTAGCGCAGCGCGATCCCGTTCAGCCCGCCCGAGCCGACGCCCGCGATGAACTGCAACGCGGAATAGGCAAAGAGCCCGTGCGTCGCGAGCGTGCCGAGGTTCGCGCCGGCCGCGAGCGTCACCGCGCCCGCGAGCACCCACCGCACCGGCTGGCGGCCGAGCACGAACGCGACGAGCAGCGTGCCCGTCGATTCGCCGAGCACCTCGATGAAGCTCGACAGCCCGAGCGCCGCTTCGCCGAAGCCCCAATGGCGTTCGACCTGCCCGACGATCGCGGGCAGGCCGAGGAAGACCGTCGGCCCGAGGATGCCGAGCAGCAGCATCACGACGACGAACGGCGCGCTTTCCTGTCGCGCTTCGTCCTGCAGGTTCACTACGTTCATTCGGTGTCTCTCTCCGTGTCCGCGGCGCGGACCGTCTCCTCGAGGGAGCGGGGTATGGCGACGGCCCGGCCCGGGCCGCCGTGTCGCTTACATCGGGAAGCCCATCGCCTTGATGCCGCTGATCCACGCGCGCTTCCAGCCGCCTTCCGCATCCGCGCCGTCGAACGCATGGAACGTGATCTTCGCGGCGACCCAGCGCATCGGCTCGGGCGGGATGTAGCTCGGGCTCTGGTTCGCGATGTCGAGCTTGCGCTCGGGGCTGTCGCGATCGAACAGGATGTTCAGCCCCATGAACGCGCCGAACCGGCTCGCCGCGACGCCGAAACCCGTATAGCCGGCGACGAACACGGCCTTGTCGCCGAGATAGCGCTTCGCGAACACCGAGCCGCGCGAGCAGTAGTCGATCGGCCCGCCCCACGCATGCGAGAAGCGCACGTCGCTCAATTGCGGGAAGGTGCGGTAGAACGCTTCCGCGAGCCGGTAATAGGTCTCGCGCTGGCCGTCCTGATGCGGTTCCGGATCGCCGTCGAAGTGATAGCTCACCAGGCCGCCGAAGATGATGTTGTTGTGCTTCGTCAGGCGGAAATAGTTGAGCTGCGTGCGCGTGTCGTACACGCCCTGGCGATTCTTCCAGCCGATCCGCGCGAGCTGTTCGTCGGTGAGCGGCTCGGTGGCGAGCACGTGGTCGCGCACCTGCATCACGCGGCGGTTGATGTCGGGAATCCCGACCTTCGCGGTGCCGCTGCCGAACACGACGCGCGGCGCGCGCACGCTGCCCTTCGGCGTCTTCACGAACACGGTGCTGCCTTCGTCGGTCACGGTCACGAGCGGCGTGTGCTCGTACAGCTTCACGCCGAGCGACAGCGCCGCGCGCTTCAGCCCCCACGCGAGCTTCGCCGGATGCACGATGCCGCTGCGGTTACGCGACCACAGCGCGCCCGCGAACAGCGGTGAATTCAGTTGTTCGAGCGTTTCGTCGCGGTTCAGCAGCACGACGTCGTGGCCGTACTCGCGATGCAGGTCGTAATCGCCCTTCAGGTGCGCGATGTGCCCGGGATCGACCGCGACCGTCATCTCGCCGTTCCATTCGATGTCGGCGTCGATGTCGTAACGCTTCAGCGTTTCCTCGAAGCCGTCGAGGTTGTGATGGCCGAACGCCTCGAGCTGCGCGATGTCGTTCGGGAACACGCGCACCGCATTCGGCAGCCCGTGCATCACCGACGTCGAGATGATCCCGCCCGCGCGGCCCGATGCGCCGTGCGCAACCTTGCCGGCCTCGATCAGCACCACGTTCAGGTGCGGCATCTGTTCCTTCGCCTGCACGGCCGACCACAGCCCCGTGAAGCCGCCGCCGACGATCAGCAGGTCGGCCGTCACGTCGCCGACAAGTTCCGGCTCGGTGGCCGGCGCGGCCGGGTTGTCGAGCCAGTATGGGAACAGCTTCGTATTTTCGAGCGCCGCCTCGACGCCCAATGCGACCGGCGCGCCACGCAATGCGTGCGCCTGCGCCGGTGCAGTCTCTCTTGCCTTGACTTCCATTTCCATGATCCCTGCCATCACACGCGGAAACGAAACCGCCGCCGGGCGCGCGTCACACGGACGACGACACCACGGCGGCGGCTTCGGCCATCACGACTTCTCGAGCAGCACGTAGAACTTCTTCGCGTCCTCGATCGTCTCCCAGCGGCCCGCGAAGCCGGCCGGCAGCAGGTAGCCCTGGCCCGGCGTGAATTCCTTGCGGTTGCCTTCGACGTCGGTCAGCGCGATCCGGCCCTCGACGAGCCACACCGCTTCGTCGGCCGCGGTTTCCGGAAACTCCACCGAGCCGACCTTGCCTTCCCACCAGCCGATGAGGTAGTTGCCGCTCTTGCCTTCCGCCGCGCGCCAGTCGCTTTCGTCCATCCCGAAGTCGAGCTTCGTGAATTCGCCGATGCCTGCGCCGAGCGGCAGGATGTCCTTGATCAGTTTGGTCATCTGAGTCTTTCGTCTCTTGATTGAAAAAAGCAGAGACAAAGTTACTCATTTACACTGCCCAGGTATGCCCCCCTCCGGGGGGGACAAGCGGTGTTTTCCGGGGCCGGGCAGGTCGCCGGGACACCCGCCGGGATTTCCCCCTAATGACGTTTTGCGTGGCCGACGCTACAATCCGCCGGCTTTTCACCGGGGAACCGCATGCTGCTCAACGTGAACCCCTTCCACCGCGACAACGACCGCTTCAACGTGTCGTTCAAGGCGCTGGGCGAGCTGATCGAGACGGTCGGCACGCCGCACTTCGTGCCGCGCCTCACGCAACTGCTCAATGAAGTGGTGCCGCTCGACGTCGCGCACGTCGAACGCTCGCGCGTCGACGGCTCGATGCCCACCGGCTACCGATGCGAATGGATCGGCAGCAGCGGCATCGGCGCGGCGAGCGCCGACGTCTCCGACGTGATGACGCTCTACTACGAGCGTTTTCTCGACAGCGACCCGCTGTTCGCGGGGCTGCGCGGCAAGACGGGCACGATGCTCGTCGTGCGCGACATCGCGGCGATCCCGCCCGGCGAATTCCGCCAGCGGCTGTTCGACGACGTGCAGATCGGCCACGAATGCGTGCTCGCACGCGGCACGCGTTATTCGCAGCATTCGATCGCGCTGGAGCGCGGCCGCGACCGGCCGCCGTTCACGCTCGCCGAGATGAACCGCTTTCGCAGCATCAGCGACGTGCTGTTCCCGCTGCTCGAACTGCACGCGTCGACCACGGCCGCGCGGCGCATTGCGCACCCGACGCCCGAAGTCCACCCGCTCGCGCAGTTCGACGCGCGCATCGCGGCCGACGGCGTGAAGCTGTCGAAGCGCGAATACGAAACCTGCAAGCACCTGCTTTCCGGCAAGACCGTGCCGGAAACGGCGGAGATCCTCGGCGTGCGCGTCGCGTCGGCCGAGTCATACGTGAAGCGCGCGTTCGCGAAGCTCGGCGTGCGCACGAAGCGCGAACTCGCCGCATGGGGTTCGGCGACCACCGCGTTCCCTTCCGCCGGTCCGCACGACGGTGCCGCGCCGCCGGCCCTCTCGCGCCGGCCCTCTCGCGCCGACCTGATCCGACCTGATCCGACCTGATCCGGCCTGACCTGGCCGCGCGGCCGCGTTCGGTTGCGCCGCGTCGATGCGGCGGTGCCACTTGCATCGAGCCCCGTCGATGTAAACGTTGCGACTTCAAAATCTTCGCGCGGGCGTTCTCCTCTACCATCGGCCGATCGCTTGACCTCAGATAAAGGAGACGGCCCCATGCCCCGCGAACTCAATCAACCGATGGGCGGCAACGAGATGCCGCGCTTCGGCGGCATCGCCACGATGATGCGCCTGCCGCAAGCCGAGACGACCGACGGCCTCGACGTGTGCTTCGTCGGCGTGCCGCTCGACCTCGGCACGTCGAACCGCTCGGGCTCGCGCTTCGGCCCGCGCCAGATCCGCACCGAATCCGTGCTGCTGCGCCCGTACAACATGGCCACCCGCGCCGCACCGTTCGATTCGCTGCAGGTGGCCGACATCGGCGACGTCGCGACCAACCCGTACGACCTGAAGGACTCGGTGCGCCGCATCGAAGAGGCATACGACGAGATCGTCGCGAACGGCTGCCGGCCGATCACGCTCGGCGGCGACCACACGATCGCGTGGCCGATCCTGCGCGCGCTGCATAAGAAGTACGGCAAGGTCGCCGTCGTCCACGTCGACGCGCACGCGGACGTGAACGACACGATGTTCGGCGAGAAGATCGCGCACGGCACGCCGTTCCGCCGCGCGGTGGAAGACGGGCTGCTGCAATGCGACAAGGTCACGCAGATCGGCCTGCGCGGCACCGGCTACCACGCGGACGATTTCGACTGGTGCCGCCAGCAGGGCTTCACCGTCGTGCAGGCGGAGGAGTGCTGGAACAAGTCGCTCGCGCCGCTGATGGCGCAGGTGCGCGAACGCGTCGGCGACACGCCGGTGTATCTCAGCTTCGACATCGACGGCCTCGACCCGTCGTTCGCGCCCGGCACCGGCACGCCGGAAATCGGCGGCCTCACCGTGCAGCAGGGCCTGGAAATCATCCGCGGCATGAAGGGCCTGAACATCGTCGGCGCGGATCTCGTCGAAGTCGCGCCGCCGTACGATCCGACCGGCACCACCGCGCTCACCGGCGCGAACCTCGCGTTCGAGATGCTCTGCGTGATGCCGGGCGTCGCCTACCGCTAACCCGACCGACCTCGACAGGATGAACCTCATGTCTACCGCCGAGCTTTCCCCTTCCGCCGCGACGTTCGTGCTGCCCGCCGCGCGCATCGCCGGGCAGTCCGTGCACACGCATTCCGACCAGGCCGGCGCGCCGATCTTCAACGCGTCGACCGGCGACGCGATCGGCTGGCAGGAATTCGCGACGGCCGCGCACGTCGACGCCGCGGTGCGTGCCGCGCGCGACGCATTCGCCGGCTGGCGCGACACGCCGCCGGCCGAACGCGGCCGGATGCTCGCGACGATCGCCGAACGCGTCGAGGCATCGCGCGACCGCCTGGCGGCGCTGCAGATGCAGGTGAGCGGCAAGCCGCCGTTCGAGGCCGAGGCCGATGTCGGCGACGTTGCCGCCACGTTCGCGTACTACGCGAAGCTGTGCGAAGACCCGGCGCTGTTCGCGGCCGAACCGGTCGCGCTGCCGAGCGACGCCGTCACGGCCGAACGCTTTTACGACGCGGTCGGCGTCGCGGTGCTCGTCATGCCGTGGAACTTCCCGATGGTCACGACCGCGTGGAAGCTCGCGCCCGCGCTCGCGGCCGGCTGCGCGGTCGTGCTGAAGCCGTCCGAACTCACGTCGCCGACCGAGCACGCGCTGCTCGAGATCGTCGAGCAGGCGGGGCTGCCGGCCGGCGTCGTCAACGTCGTGAACGGCGGCGCCGAGGTCGGCGCGGCGCTGACCGCGCATCCGCTGATCGACAAGATTTCGTTTACCGGCAGCACGGCGGCCGGCCGCAAGGTCATGCAGGCCGCGGCCGTCGACATGAAGCGCGTGACGCTCGAACTCGGCGGCAAGTCGTCGCTGATCGTGCGCGACGACGCCGATCTCGACGTCGCGGTGTCGCTCGCGGTTGCGGGCGCGTTCACGAACGCGGGCCAGATGTGCTCGGCCACCGCGCGCATCCTCGTGCACGACAGCGTGTACCGCAGCTTCATGGCTGCGTTCGAGACGGCCGTGCGTGCGCTCGTCGTCGCGCCGCCCGCCGCGGAACAGGTCGCGATGGGGCCGCTGATCTCGGCCGCGCAGCGCACGCGCGTCGAAACGATGCTCCAGCACGGCATCGATGCGGGCGCACGCGTCGCCTTCAGCGGCCGGGTGACGGATGCCGGCGGTGCGGGCTTCTTCATGGCGCCCGTCGTGATCGCCGAGCCGGCCGCCGACAACCCGCTGTGGACCGACGAAGTGTTCGGCCCCGTCGCGTGCGTGAAATCGTTCCGCACCGACGACGAAGCGATTGCGCTCGCGAACGACACGCGCTACGGGCTCGTCGCGACCGTCGTGACGCGCGATGCCGGTATCGCGAAGCAGTTCCAGCAGCGCGTACGCGCGGGGCTCGTGTGGATCAACGCACCGCAGCTGATCTATCCGCACGTGTGCTGGGGCGGGTTCGGGCTCAGCGGAATCGGCCGCGAACTCGGCGTCGCGGGGCTGCGCAGCTATCAGGAACTGCGCCACGCGATGCGCGCGATCGACTGACCAGTGCGGCCGTTCAGGCCGTTGGCGGCACCGTGTCTCGTGCACGGTGCCGTTTTTTTTCGTTCTTCGCGGATTTTCGGGGAGAGCGCCGGGGTGTTCGGCATGCGCCGATCACGAGATTTCAAGGCGCGTGAGCCACCCTCAATGCGACAGCACGGCGGCATGGTCGTGCTCGCGCAGCTGGCCGGGAATCTCGCACTGCGCGAGGCCGCCCGCGTCGATCCACGCACGCGTGCGTTCCGCGGCCTTGTCGATCAGTTGCGCGCACTGCGAGTAATCGTATGACGACACGTCGAGCGGACAGAGCGGCGGCACGACGTGGATTTGCGCGCGTGCCCCGTACAACTCCAGATCGCGCACCAGTTGCCGTGCGATCACGAGTGTCAGCGCGTGCGTCGCATGCGCGATCGCGCTGCGCGGCGGTACGCGCAACGCGCAGGCGAACCCGGCCGGCAGCACGACGATCCGCTTGACGCCGAGCGCGATCGCAACGGAGATCGGCGTATTGTTCGCGACGCCGCCGTCGACGAGTTCCACGCCGCCGATGCTGACCGACGGAAACACGCCGGGAATCGCCGCGCTGGCCTGCACGGCATCCACGACCGGGCCGGCGGACAGCACGACTTCCCGGCCGTTCAGCACGTCGGTCGCGACGATATGGAGCGGCAACGCGGCCTGCTCGATCCGCCGGTACGGCAGGTTCCTTTCCAGCAGCAGGCGCAGCGCATCGGCCTCGACCAGATGCGGCCGGTTGCGCAGCAGCATCGCGACGAGGCTGCGCATCGAGAACGGCATGATGTCCTGGCGGCGGATCCGGCACCACAGCGCGGCGAGCATCGCGACGCCGTCCTCGTCCGGCCGGCCGGCGAAATAGGCGGCGTTGATCGCGCCCGCCGACGCGCCGACGACGCAATCGGGCCGTTCGCCGCTCGCGACCAGCTCGCGAAGCATGCCGACCTCGATCGCGCCGAGACTGCCGCCGCCGGCGAACACGAAGGCGGTCGATGAAGTGGGATCGGACGTCACGGTGCGCCCTCCTGCGGTTGGCTGCGACGGTGCTTTCTCCATGATGGATCGTGCGGCGCCCCGGATGTCCTGATGAAAACCCTGCCGCCGCGCGAACCCGGCCGGCCGGGGAACGCGCCGCGCGCCGCATTCCCCGGCATTCCGCGCGGCGCCTTCCGTCGCGATGGGTGTGTCATCCGCCACCGTGTTCCGGGCCGCATCCAGATGGAAATTCACGCGAAGGCACGCAATTTTTGACTTCGATCAAGAAAATCGCGCATACCGCCGCTCGCAAACGTGTGCCACGCGTGAATCACGCGCGCTACGTGGAATCACGGGTTCAGTCGCCCCGGCGACCGCCGTTATTGCATCAACACCCGCCGACCCGCGTCGCGCCGCGATACATCGGGACGGCCGCCGGAATCGCATTCGACACGCAACGATCCGGCGCCGTCGCGGGCATGGAGCGGGATGGCCGGACGTCCCGCCCGGTTTTCGACAACAGATGCAGCCGCGCGAGCCGCGCAAGAGGTAATCATGTTTGTAGCCATCGGGTGGATCGTCGTGATCGGATCGGTGATCGGCAGTTTTGTCGGCGTGGGCGGCCACTTGCCGGCCTTGCTGCAACCGTTCGAACTGCTGTGCATTTTCGGCGCCGCGCTCGGTGCGTTCGTCGTCAGCAATCCGGTCGCGACGCTGAAGAAGACGATCAAGAGCCTGCCGACCTGTTTCAAGGGCGGCGGCTATACGAAACAGCAGTACGTCGAACTGATCGCGCTGCTGTACGAGCTGCTGCAGAAGGCGCGCAAGGACGGCATGATGGCGCTCGAGGCCGACGTCGACGCGCCCGAACAAAGCCCGCTGTTCCAGAAGTATTCGCACGTGCTCGAAGACCATCACCTGCTCGACTTCATCGTCGACTATCTGCGGATGATGTCGGGCGGCAACGTGAATGCGCTGGAGATGCAGGACCTGATGGACGAAGAACTGCATACGCACCATGCGGAGGCGTCCGTCGCGGCGAATGCGATCCAGAAGATGGCAGACGGCCTGCCGGCGTTCGGCATCGTCGCGGCGGTGATGGGCGTCGTGCATACGATGGGCTCGGTCGGTGCGCCGCCCGCCGTGCTCGGCAAGATGATCGCGGGCGCGCTCGTCGGCACGTTCCTCGGCATCCTGCTCGCATACGGCTTCGTCGGCCCGCTCGCGGACCTGCTCAATGCGAAGGGCCGTGCCGCGGCCAAGCCGTTCCAGTGCGTGAAGGCCGTGCTGCTCGCGTCGATGAGCGGCTACGCACCGGCGGTGGCGGTGGAGTTCGGCCGCAAGGTGCTGTTCACGGCCGATCGCCCGAGCTTCAAGGAGCTCGACGAGGCCGTCCGCGCGACGAAGTCGCCCAGGCCGGCATAACGGAGGCGCCATGGCCGACAATCGCTCCAACCCGTCGAAACAGTCCGCCTCGGCACCGCTCGTCGTCGTGCGCCGCAAGAAAGGCGAGGACCACGACGCCCACCACGGCGGCGCCTGGAAAATCGCCTACGCCGATTTCGTCACGGCGATGATGGCGTTCTTCCTGCTGATGTGGCTGCT